>JAIQFJ010000141.1 GCA_020073325.1 Terriglobia bacterium
ATTCTACCTCGACCCGTTCCGCAAATCCAGGATCAGTCGCATCACCAGTCCTTCAATCTGCGCCGCCACCGACCGGTACACTTCTTCCTTCAGCCCGATCGGATCCTGCACCACCCATTCGATTACGTGCGCTCCGGGGATCGCCAGCCGCGCGCCGCTCATGTTGACGATCACGTCGAAGGACTGCTGCGACACCGCCTCCATGCCCTTCGGAAAATGATCGTCCATGCGAAGATTCTTTTCCTTCAGCACCTGCCGGGTCAGCGGCGCGATAATCGTCGCCGGACTCACGCCCGCGCTTTGGACCTCCATGATGTCGGCGCCGTAAGCCCGCGCGAACGCTTCCGCCATCTGGCTTCGGCACGAATTTCCGATGCACACGAACAGGACCCGCTTCTTTGCGACAGGCGTCGTCCGCGCCGGCGGCGCGTGCGGCGATTCGGGACGTTGCGGACGCGCGAGTGTGCCGTGACCGCCCATCCGCGGGCGGCCTCCTCTTACACCGCCGCCGCCGGTTGGGTCTGACGGTACCATTCGAGCGTCCTCTTCAATCCCTCTTCGATCGTGAACTGCGGCGCGTGTCCCAACTCGGCCACTGCTGCCGTCGTCTCCGCCATTGAATGGCGCACGTCGCCCGCGCGCGGCGGCCCGTATTTCGCTTCCAGCTTTACGCCCTCCATTTTCTGTAGCGCGTCCCAGATGAAATTCAGCGTGAACCGGCCGCCGTTGCCCGCGTTGTACATTTTTCCCGCGGCCCCGGGCGCGTTCGACGCCTTGATGCACAACCCCGCCACGTCCTCCACATAAGTGAAGTCGCGCGACTGTTCGCCGTCGCCGAAAATGGTCGGTTGCGTCCGCGCCAGCAGATGTTTCATGAATAGCGACAGCACGCCCGAGTACGGGCTCGACGGATCCTGCCGCGGTCCGTAGACGTTGAAGAATCGCAGCGCTACCGTCTCCAGGTCGAAGCAGGAATGAAACACCGAGGCATAGTATTCACCCAATAACTTCTGCACTGCATAAGGAGATTTCGGACGGGGCAGCATCGTTTCAATCTTTGGAAGCGTTTCACTATCTCCATACGCCGACGACGACGCCGCATACACGACACGGCGCACTTTCGCCTGCGCCGCGGCTTGCAAAACGTTAAATGTCCCGTCGATGTTCACCTCGTGCGACAGCACCGGATCGTCGATCGAGCGCGGCACCGAGGGAATTGCAGCCAGGTGATAAACCACCTCAGCCCCGCGGATCGCCGGCCCCAGCGCCGCGGCGTCGCGGATATCGATGCGGTGAAATTCGATCCGATCCCGCACCTCGAAAAGATTTTTCTCATGCCCGGTGAGCAGGTTGTCGATCACCGCGACCGACGCGCCGCCTTCCAGAAGTTTTCTCACTAACGTGGAGCCGATGAACCCGGCTCCTCCCGTCACGACACATTTCGCCATTCCATCATCAGTGTAAGCAATCGACGGGGTTCGCGTCCGCGTGGGGCCGCCCGTCAGAGCGGCGAGCCGGTCGCCGGACCGGCTGCACAACACTCGGTCAAACCGGTGGGAATTCGACCCGCAGCGCATCCCGCGACGTTCGCGATTTCGAACGGCCAAACTAATGTTTCACCCCGATGAAAGGCACCCTGCCAGTTGTGATAAGATTCCGGTTCTGCCAGTCCAACACGTTCAGGGAGTTTCCACGAGTGAAAGTCTACGAAACCAGCGATATCCGGAACGTCGCCCTTGTTGGCCACGGTCATTCCGGAAAGACTTCTTTGGCCGCTGCCTTCCTTTTCACCAGCGGCGCCACCACCCGGTTCACCCGCGTTGATGAAGGCAACACGATCACCGATTACGACGACGAGGAGGTCGCGCGCAAGATCACGATTTCCACCGCCGTCGCCGCAGCCGAGTGGAATAAGAAAAAGATCAACCTGATCGACACGCCCGGCTTCAACATCTTTATTAGCGACACCAAGGCGTCCATGATCGCGGCCGACGCGGCCCTGGTCGTCGTCGACGGCGTGGCCGGCGTCGAAGTGCAGACCGAAAAAGTCTGGTCCTTCGCCGACGAGTTCAACCTTCCCCGCGCCATCGTCATCAATAAGCTGGATCGCGAGCGGTCAAGCTTTGAGCGTTCCCTCGAAAGCGTCCAGCAGTTCTTCGGACGCACCGCCATCCCGGTGCATCTCCCGATCGGCAGCGAGCGCGACTTTAAGGGCGTCGTCGATCTGGTCCGCATGAAGTCGTACACCTACGCCAACGATGGCGACGGCAAAGGCAAAGAAGGCGAGATCCCGGCCGACATGGCCGATGCCGCCAAAGCTGGTCACGAAGCGCTGGTCGAAATGGTAGCCGAAGGCAACGACGCGCTGCTTGAGGAATTTTTCGAAAAAGGCACGCTGCCCGTCGACCACATCCTCGAAGGCCTGCACGACGCGATTCGCGGCCGCCGTGTTTATCCCGTGCTGTGCGCGTCCGCGCTGCACAACGTCGCAAGCGACCTGTTGATGAATTTCATCAACGAGAATTTTTCGACGCCGGTCGAGCACGGCCCATGGAAGGGCACGCTCAACGGCAAGGAAGTGGAGCGCGAAGAGTCGGACAGCGCCCCGGTATCGGTCTACGTGTTCAAAACGGTCGCCGACCCGTTTGCCGGCCGCGTGTCGTATTTCAAAGTCGTCTCCGGTGTCCTGAGAAACGACGTGAATCTGGTCAACGTGCGCACCGGCGGCACCGAGCGTCTTTCACACATCGGCGCGCTGTTCGGAAAAACGATTCCTCCGGTGACCGAAATTCACGCCGGCGATCTCGGCGCCGTCGCGAAGCTGAAAGAAACCCTGACCGCCGACACGCTGGACGATAAAGCCTCGCAGATCGCGTTCCCCGCCGTGAGTCTGCCGGAGCCGTCGATCGCCTACGCCATCGCCGCCAAGACGCGCAACGACGAAGATCGCATGGGCAACGCGATCCAGAAAATCCTGGAAGAAGACAAATCGCTGCGCTTCTATCGCGATCCGCAGACCAAGGAATTTCTGCTCGCCGGCAGCGGCCAGCAGCACGTCGAAATTATCGTCAGCCGCTTGAAGAAGCGCTACGGCGTCGACGTCGAACTGCATGCGCCCAAAATTCCGTATCGCGAAACGATTCGCGGCAAGGCGGACGTGCAGGGTCGCCACAAGAAGCAGACCGGCGGCCACGGCCAGTTCGGCGATTGCTGGATCCGCATGGAGCCGTTGCCGCGCGGCGAAAAATTTGCCTTCGAAAACGAAGTCTTCGGCGGCGCGATTCCGAAAAATTTTATTCCCGCCATCGAAAAAGGCATCGTCGAGACCGCCGAGAAAGGCTACCTCGCCGGCTTTCCGGTGGTCGATTTCAAGGTGATCGTCTACGACGGTTCTTATCACGACGTCGATTCATCGGAAATGTCCTTCAAGCTCGCGGCGCGGAAAGCATTCAAAGCCGCGATGGAAGCCGCCAAACCCGCGATTCTCGAGCCGATCATGAATGTCGAAGTCCAGGCGCCGGTCGAATACGCCGGCGACCTGATGGGCGACATGAACGGCCGCCGCGGCCGCATTTCCGGCATGGACACGAAAGGCGGCACGCAGATCATCAAAGCTCAGGTCCCCATGTCCGAAATGCTGAATTATCAGAACGACCTGATCTCAATGACCCAAGGCCGCGCCTCGTTCACGATGGAGTTCGACCACTACGACTTCGTGCCTGGACTCCAGGCCGAAAAGATCATCGCCGCCGCGAAGGCCGCCAAGACGGGCGAGGAAGAGGAAGAAGAGTAGCCCAGAGTTAGCTCCATACTACGAGAATGGCCGACCAAGCCGATTTCGCATCAAAGTACTCCATCGATCTCTGCGCATATCGTGACCTGCTCGCGACGCTGCCATCCGACCTGCCTGGTGCATCAAACCTGCGGGACGGCATCGCGTGCTCCGAACTCGCGCTCGTGTTCCACACGGAGGCCAATCGCGCCGTCCAAGCCGAGATCTGGTTCGCGGCAGCGGCCCTTGCGGCCGCCGCCCTCGAATCGATGTTGCTAGCCAAGATGTTCATGAACGCCGAAGAGGTTGTGAAACTGCCGACATTCAGAAAATTGCTCGATAAGCACAATGGGGACATCGGAAGTTTCGCACGTAAGATGGACCTTGGGAACCTTGTTGAGATGGCAAAACAACTCGGATGGTTTCGGCCTGGCGGCGTTCCAAGTCTCTTGACTGATATGCTTTCAAAGCATGTAGACATGACTACGCTGATGGCGTTGACGGCATTTTTTAAGCATAGTCAGAGCGCCGGATATGAAGCCGCAGATTTACTCCGACAGTACAGAAATCTCTTGCATCCGGCATCCTGTCTGAAGCAAGAGGCGCAGCCTACAAAAGAAACCGGCATGCGCGCAACGTACTTCTCCCTGGTGGCCTTCGCCTCCCTGGCCTAGTGCACGCGCCTAGGATGAGTCTTGGTGCTCGCTACCGTGCCGGTACTACCGCAAAATCGTCGTAGCAAATCACGCTATCGGTCTTCGACCACACCCCGACCTTCCCACTCACTGGCTCCGCCAGAGTATAGTCGAGCAATTTCCGATCGTTCAAATACCCCTCTAACTTCGTCCCCTTCACGACGATCTTCATCGTGTACCACTGGTGCATATTCAGCGGCCATTCCTCCGTCCCGCGCTTGACGAATTTCCGGACGCCCTTGTTGAACGTCCACAGCACCAGATTGTCTTCCTTGCCGTTGAAGCGGACCGTCAGATAATCCCCGTTCGGCTTCACATTGAACAGAATGCCCACGCACTGATCGAGCACGCCGTCGACGATCTGGAACTTCATGCTGATCTCGCCGTCGTGAAAATCGTCGACGCCCTGCGCAACCGCGTACGGATAATACGCGAACGCTTTCACGTTATCGATGAAATCCTCGTGCCGCGAGCCGTAAATCGCGCGAGCTTTGTCGACCAGTCCGCCGGCCGGCTGCCCGCTCTTCCATTTCCGCCCGTCGACCATCAGGACGCTGCGCCCGCCCTCCTGCGTGACGAACCAATCACCCACGATCGGCAGAAAATGTTTGGGCTCGCCGCCCGGTTTTTCCTGCGCGACATCGATGCGGATCGTCTTGGACGAATCGGCCGCGAACGCGGCGAGAGCGGTGGTGAACAATAGTACGCGAATCATCAGGATCTATGACGGAATTCTAACAGTGCGCCGATCACTACGGCAAAGGGCCACAATAAATAGTAGATCCACGCCGCGCCCGCCGGACGCGCCGCCAGTGGATGACCCTGGTACGTCTCGCTCCCGGTTTGCGCCGGCCCCGCCACGCCCGCCAGCTTGAAAATCGTTTCCAGCACGATCGGCTCCGTGGTCGATCGCAGCATCGTCTTGCGCCCGCCGATCTCATACCAGACCTCGCCGTAGCGATCGCCTTCAAACAATCCGCTGCGTGTGCGCGACGTGTAATCGATCTCAACGCGATCGAGAATCCGCTCCAGTTTGCTTAAAACATTTCGATCGAGATCCGCCAGCCGCGGATCTTCCGGCGCCAGGTTCACCGCCACGCGCAAAGGCAGGTGAATCTGCCGCAGCGCGGCTTCTTCGGATTCGGAAAACGAATTGCGCCGATTCTCACTCAGGTCCCAAGCCGCGCGCGGAAGCGAGCCGGCGACTACAATCGCCGCACTCGCCACGACCACGGCCACCGTTTTCTTCCAGCGATCGCGCGAATCGCGCAGCCATGCTCCCGCCAGCGCGAATCCCGCGACGCCCAGCAGCAGCATCACCAGCGCGGTATTCAGCCGCAGCAATCCCTGTTCGAAAAATCGCAGCGCCGCCGTCGGAGTATACGCCGCCACCGTATGCAGCCACCCTCCGCGTCCTTCCGCGATAAACTCCAGCGCCCATGTGCCGACGGTGAATCCCAGCGTCGCAATCGCCGCGCTCGCTGCCGTCTTGGCGATCGCTGCTGCAGCCACCGCGATTCCCGAACTCAAGACGACCCGCAGCAAATGCCCCAACAATAAATTCAGAAGCTCCGGCGCGTACAGCGAGCCGCCGTAAATCCTCCACAGCGCCAGCGCGATCAACCCCGGCACCCACGCGATCAGCCATCCCGCGATCAGCGCGATTCCTTTTGCCGCCAGCATTGTCGTCATGCTCGCCGGCGATTGCAGCATCAGCTTCAGCGCGCCGCTTTCTTTTTCCGACGACACCAGGCGAATCGCGACGAATGGGAACAGCAGCGTTACCGCGATGTCGTAAGCTCCGAACGTCGGCACCAGGATTCCGTCGAGCGGCGAAAGTCCCTGCGGCAAAGCGCCGCCCGCGCTCGCATCCGCATACGACTCGACCGCCGTGATGAACGCGTGCCCCACCAGCGGTCCGATCATCACGAGCAACAGCCAGTACGCCCGCGACGCGGCCAGTTCGCGCCATTCCTTGCCGATCAGCTCAAGTAAGCGCAAGGAAAATCTCCTCCAGGCCGCCCTCGGCGAGCCCCGCCTGCACGCGCAACTGATCGAGTGTGCCTTGTCCCACCACGCGACCGGAGCTTAGCAGGATCAGCCGGTCGCACACGCGCGCCGCATCGCTAAGCTGGTGGATCGAAAGAAACAGCGTGCGCCCCTCGGCGGGAATCGTGCGCAGCAGCGCCATCACGTCGCGCGTCTGCCGGAAGTCGAGCCCGTCGAACGGTTCATCCAGCAGCAGCAGCGGATGCGGCGTCAACAATCCGAGCGCGAGCAGGAATCGCTTCGCTTCGCCCTTCGAAAGCGACCCGATCCTGGAGCGCAAAATCGGCTCCAGCTTCAGCGACTCCGCAATCTGCCGCGGCCGGTTCCACAGACTCGCGACGAACTCCAGCGCCCACTCGACGCGCTGATCCGGCCACGGACGAATGCCGTCGGGAACATAAAACATTTCCCGGTGCGAGACGTTTCCGCCGTCCATCGGCATCAATCCCGCCAGGCATTCGAACAGGGTGGTTTTGCCCGCGCCGTTCGGCCCGATTAGCCCGAGCAATTCGCCCGGCCGCACGTCGAAGCTCGCGTCGTTCAGCACGAGCTTCGATCCGAAACGCTTGGTGACGCCCGACGCGGTTAGGAGAGCGGAGGACAATCTCGTATGATATCGATGATGGAAGCGCTTGCGCAGACTGCCGTTGCCGACATCGCGGTGCTCGATGACGACCTCGATTTCCGCAACTACATCGAAGATTTTTTAAAAGACGAAGCCGTTTATTCGGTCCGCGCCTTTGCCAACTCGAAGGAGCTGTTCGACGGCTTCGAGGATCATCCCGCCGATATTCTGCTGCTCGACATGAAAATGGGCGACGTCAGCGGCGACAAGGTGCTGGAGCAACTTCTCGCGCGCTGGCCCAATCTGTGCGTGATCGTCGTCACCGGCTATCCGTCGCTTGAGGACATGCGCGCGACCTTCAAGATGAAGGTGTTCGATTATCTCGCCAAGCCTTTTTCGCTCGCGCAGCTCCGGCAGGTGTTGAAGAACGCGATCGAGGCGTACGGACTGGGCCGGTCGCCGCAGGACCGGCTTCGCGAGCGCCTGGGCCACAGCATCAAGATGCTGCGCGTGGCGCGCGACTGGTCGCTGAAGGATCTGGCGAATCAGACCAAGCTGAGTGTGTCGCAAATCAGCGCAATCGAGCGCGGGACGAATCTGCCGAGCATCGAAAGCCTACTCGCGATCTGCAAGGCGTTCGAGAAGAAGCCGTCGGAGATTCTGTCGGCCATCGACTTCTGAGCGTTCGCGTGGGGCCGCTTGCCAAAGCGGCGAGCCGGTGGTCACACCGGCTTTCGTGAGTTTGTCCACAGCAGCCGGTCAGGCGACCGGCTCGCCGCTCTGACGAGCGGCCCCACGTTACTTCGCGGCGGCGATGACGTCCGTCGCAAACGACGCGTCCAGCGATGGCAATCCTTCGAACAGGATCAGCGTACTCGCCGGCGGATGCGCCCGATCCATGAATTGGAAGCGTGCCGCGCGAATTTTGTCGATGATCGTGCGCGTCAACGGATACGTGCTCGACCAGAAGACGTCTTTTTGCGACGCTCCCTGCGACTCCAGCGCTTTTCCCAAACGCTCGTACGCCAGCCGCACATCGGAGTCCTGCTCGCCGAAGGCCATCTGTGTTCCGGTCAGCACCAGCTTCGGAGCGCTCACCAGCGCGATCTGCGAATAGTTAGGGCTCGACGCGAGCCCAGGCGGATTCACCAACATCACCGAGGTGGACGGCGCCGACGTCAATCGTCCTACCGCTTCGCATTCCGCCAGCGGTTCCGCCGCGTTGCGTTGAAGTTGTACATAGTTCAACGCCGCGCCTGGAAACGCAGCGGAAAGCGCGGTCCGCGCCGCCTCCAGCGAATCGAGCGAGCTCAGAAAACACGTCGCGCGCAGCACTTCTGAAACCCCGGCGCTTTTCACCGCGGTCTGCAACTGGGCGACCGACAATTTCACATCCTTGGTCTGCTGTCCCGAAAAGAACGCCAGCCCGTTCGGATTCACCGCGCGCTTCTCCATCGCGATGCTTTCGATCGTCACCTGCGCGCCCTCGAGCGGCAGCGCGCCGACCTGAACCGTGCTCACCGCCGGAAGATTCAGCTTGCGATCGGTGAAAACTTCACTGACAATCTGCTGCACGCGCCGCAGATCGCCGGAGCCGGCCACAAATGCGCGCAGCCTGACGATCCCCGCGCCGTGATTTTCCTGAAACAGAGCCTTCAGCGCGTCCTTCACCTGCTGCGTCAGCAAGCCTTTTCCGGAGAGGGGCGAAACATGAAATACCAGTTTCGCCGTTTCAGCCGAAACGGCCAGTGGAGGGTCCTTCAACTCCGGAAGTGTCTGGGTGATTTCATCTTCGGCTTTTTTCTTCTTGCGCCCCTGCCCGCTCAGATCGAGCGCCAATGCCAGACCCGCAAGAACAATCAAAGCCGTACGCATTTTGAAGAATCGCAAACCGGGATTTTAGCGCATCCGGCGAAGAAACTTCACGCAGGCCGCGCGCATCCTGTTAGTTGGAGGCGCAGGATGAAAGACATACAAAAGAAACAAATTTTCATGATCGGTCTGGCCGCGGCTCTCGCCTTCGCGCAGCCGGCGGCGTATCCTCCACCAGGACCTTCACCGTCTTATCCTCCAGGCCAGCTCGACGATCTGGTGTCGCGCATCGCGCTCTATCCCGATCCGCTATTGTCGCAGGCGTTGGCCGCGGCGACCTATCCCGGCGAAATTCAGGAAGCGGCCCGTTGGGCGAATCAGCATGCGTATCTGCATGGCGACCCGCTCGCGCGCGCGATTCAGGAAGATCAGTTGCCGTGGGATCCGTCGGTGCAGGCGCTGCTGCCGTTTCCCTCGGTGCTGGACATGATGGCTCGCGACATGACGTGGACGCAGCAGATCGGCGACGCTTTTCTCGCCAATCAGAACGCCGTGATGGACGCTGTGCAGCGCCGCCGCCGCGAAGCGATGGATTTCGGTTATCTGCGCAGCAACGGGCATCTTACGGTGACCTCCAACGGTGGATATATCGAGATCGTGCCGGTGAATCCGTACGTGGTTCCAGTGCCCGTGTATAACCCTGGCGTCGTGTTCGTGCGTCCACGGCCCGGATTTTTCGCCGGCGGCGCGATCACCTTCGGCGGAATCACGCTGGGCGCCGCGTTCGCTCCGTGGGGCTGGGGACACACGCACTTCGTGTGGCCCGAACATCGCGTGATCATCGCGGACCATCCCTGGGACCGCCGCTGGGATAACCGGCGCGAGTACGTTCATCCCTACGAAGGCGTGCGCCGCTACGATCGCAATCATCGTCCCGTGGAACGCCACGAACGCCACGATCGCGACGATCGCCGCAAATAATCCGGTCAGCGCGTCAGCTCGAGAAATGGCTGCGCTCTGACGTTGAAAATTCCGTCGAACGGATTGTCCGTATCCGTCATGACCAGGTTTGAAAGAAACAGGATCGCGGCGAGCAGCGCGAAGCTGAGCATTCCGGGCGCGATCGTGTGAAACGGGTAAAGAAACACCAGCAGGAGCAGCGACACGGCGATCAGCCGCACCAGCGCCAGGAGGGTCGGCGGGATGCGCGTGAGGCTGCGCGATACTCTTTCATCGCGCTGCTCGCCGCATTTTCGGGCGATGTCGATCACGCGCTGCAGAATAGGCTCCTCGGACGGATTCATCGCGGCGGTGCGGATCGCGGCGCTGACCACCGCGTCAAAGGCTTTTTCGGTCGGCTGGTCGCGATGCTGCTCGCCCAGCGAATGCCATTCTGAGTTCGCGACCCGCTGCGCATATTCGGCGACGGCCCGCCGAATCGCGCGATTCGAGTCGGGATGCAGCGATTGCGCAAAGCGCAGCAGATCGTCGAGCGAGCTGCATTCGCGCGCGGTGAGCGTTTCCACCTCCGTGAATTGTCCCCAGATCACGAAAATCACAAACGCGAAGATCACCGCGTAGATCGAACCCATCAGCGTGATGATGACGCCCAGCCCCTCCGCATCGGGGGCGAATGGCAGCACGCCGTCGCGATGCAGCACGGCATAGGCAGGGATCATCACGATCAGCCCGGCGAAAAGCCGAAAAAGGTGTGGTGCAAGGGCGGCCGAATTCATGGCTCAGGCCCGCAATTTTAGCGCATTCGACGCACACGATTGCGTTAGACTCGGTGGGATGCGCTGGCTGAAATATTTTGCCTGGGGAATCGTGCTGATGCTGTGCGCCGGAGCGATTTTCCAGGCCGTCGCATCCAGCCACACACTGCATCATCCGCCCGGCGCGCTGATCGACATCGGCGGCCGGCGCATGCACCTGTACTGCATCGGGCAAGGCTCGCGAACCGTGGTGCTCGACGCGGGGCTCGGCGATTCGTGGATGAGCTGGACCCCGGTGCAATCGACCATCGGGCAATTTGCGCGCGTGTGCTCCTACGATCGCGCGGGGATGGGCTGGAGCGATTCGAGTCCCGACGCGCGTACCAGCAAGGTGATCGCCGGCGAACTGCACACGCTGCTTCACCAGGCGGGCGTGTCCGCTCCCTACGTTCTGGTCGGACACTCTTTCGGCGGGATCAACGTCCGCGCCTATGCCGACGCCTATCGAAGCGACGTCGCGGGGCTGGTGCTGGTCGATTCGTCGCATCCGGATCAGGATGCGCGCATGCCTCCCGAATTGAAGAGTTTCGAGCGCCGCTTCCTGCTGCTGGCGCACGGGATCGAGTACACGATGCCGTTCGGGCTGCCGCGGATCGCCGGATTCTGCCAGCAGGGCGCGACGGCCGAGTGCAGCACGGCCATGGTGCGCGAAATTCTTGCTGAGTACGATCAGCTCCCGCAGAGCTTCACGCAGGTGCGCGCCGCTGCGCCGCTCGGCGATCTGCCGATCCGCGTCCTTTCGCGCGATCCCTCAGACGTCAGTGGGCCCGTTCCGCCGGAGATCATGCACGCCGCGAACGCAGTGTGGACGGATTTGCAAAAAGAACTCGCCGCGCTTTCGACCAACAGCAAACAGACCATCGCGACAGGGTGCAGCCACTACATTCATCGCTGCAAACCGGAACTGGTGGTGGAAGCGGTCCGCGAGCTCGCGCGGTAAGCGAAGCCCCGGCCTGACGGCCACGCCTGGGTGCGACTGCCCGTCAGAGTGCCCGCGCCCGGCGGGGGCAGGGCCGCCGCGCAAGGCACCAAATGAGCAGCGCGTCGCGCCTGAGCGCCGACCACGCCTTGACGGAGCGCGAGCCTCCTCGTTTCGAACCCCGCCCGTCAGGGCGGGATTATTCAGCGGTCCCTCGATACACCCAGCGATCCGCCAGCCGGAAGTTCACCAGCGCGCAGATCAGGATCGCGGCCAAACCGGACAGCACAACAGGAAAACCGCACCGTTCGACAAACAGGTCGACCAGCACAGCATTTCCAATCAGTGACACGGTGCCGTTGGCCGCATGAAATCGCAGCAGGCGGACGAGCGGTGAACTGTCGGCTGTCCGGTCGCGCCAGGTGAAGCGTTCATGCCACGCGAAATTGTGCAGGATCGCTACCTCGACCGCGATCGCCGCGGCCAGCCCGGCACGAAGGTCGAAGCTTTTCGTCAAGAGAGCGATCAGACTCAATTGCACCGCGGCGCCGGCGATCCCCACCAGGTTGAACTTGCCGAATCTCAACCACGCGGTCATCTCACGCGTTCCTCGCGATAGAGAAACGCCGTGTGGCGGAGCGACGCGATGAGCAGCATCGCCAGCATTCCGGCGATCGCCACGGCGCCTCCGGCGTCGAACAACAGGAACCGGCGGCCCGCGACGTTCACATGGGGATGCATCCACGCGTAGATATTGCCGGCGGCCAGCAGCAGCCGGATCTCGGTCGGCCCGAACAATCCGTGCGACACGTGAAACCGGCCGATCGTGTACGTCGCCAGGTAGCTTTCGATGGCGAGCGCGTAAAAGCAGACCAGCATTCCGGCCGCGATCGGCCAGTGCACATAACCGGAAAACCCCAACCCCGCCAGTAGCGCAAACGCGCCGAACGTGTCCGCGACGTGGTCGACGTAGAAGCCATAGCGCGGACGCTGCTGGTTGCGAATCCTCGCCAGCGTGCCGTCCAGGCTGTCGCCGAACCAGTTGAGCGCGAGGAAGACGTTCACCAGCCACAGCGCGCGGCTGTCGTGCGATGCAGCCGCATAGGCCGCGCCTGCGAGCACCTGCGCGACCAGCGCCAGCGCGGTCAGATGATCCGAGTGGATCGCGCGCGGCATTCTGTTCGCAAGCCATACCAGGACGCGCTTCTCGACGCGAGCCGTCAGAGCGTCGTGAACCCGAACTGCGTTTACAAACTTCATCTTGTTCCTTTCTTCGAGGCGATTTCGAGAAGCGCGTTCTTCGTCGACTTGATGGTGAATTGCAGGGTTTCCGAGGGCAGGTTTTGAATGACAGGCGCGATCAGCCACCCGAGCCCCAGCGGAACGTCGCGAGTCAGCGAGATGGCCTCGCATTCGATCGCCAGGCCGCCGCGCGCCCGGGTGAAACTCCAGTAGGAATTGAGACGCCACAAATAACCGTCATCGTCGCCGGGCGTGCGGCGGCGTTCGCTCCCGCTTCCCGGATTGTCGATCTGCCAGACGCTGGTGCTGCGCGACGCGCTATAGCCGCGGTCGTTTCCGACCAGTCCCGATTCCACGCTGTACTCCGCGTCGAGCACGATGGTCCACACTTTTTGTTCCTTCATCCGGACCCTGAGCACCGCCGACTTCCCGTCGTCGGCGAGCACGCGCGCCGACGCAATCTGCGGCGCGTAATATCGCGGAAGCATGTTGTAGTCGCGCAGCAGCGCCAGCATCTGTTCGGCGGAGGCGCCGGGAACAAAGGCGGCGGCTCGCCAATGATGCAGCAGCGCTCCGGGAAGCTGGGCCGGTGGTTTCACCGCCTCGACCCGGATCGAATCGGGCGCCACTTCGCGGATCGAATGCCGTTCCGCCAGCCGCGCCTCCACCGTGCCGGCATACTCCGAAAATGCCTTGTCGGCCGCCCGGCTCAGGTGGGCCGCCGCGCAACACGATCCGATCGCAAGCAGTGCCGGGAGGATTTTCATTGTCATTCGCCGCCCCTCGCACCGAATCTTGCAGCAAAGCGGGCGGCGGCGGCAATCGATTCCGCCTCATCTGGCCCGCGTTTCCACCTCGACGCGTAAATTCCTGACGCATTGGCTCTTATGTCGCCGTCTCCTAGGCCTGCGAGCCGTTAAACTAGGTATCTGCATGCCCGGGAATCGCGGTCGCGTCTTCCGTTTTGGGGTCTTCGAGGCGAGCGAAGCCACGGGAGAACTGCGCAAACTTGGCATCCGGATCAAGCTTCGCGCACAGTCGTTTCAAGTGCTTCTTATGTTGCTCGAACGGCCGGCGGAGGTGGTCCCGCGCGACGAGATGCGCCAGCGGCTTTGGGGCGACGGCACGTTCGTCGATTTCGACCACGGGCTGAACACGGCGGTCAACAAGATCAGGGACGTCCTCGACGATTCCGCCGCCACTCCGCGATACATCGAAACGATTCCAGGCAAAGGCTATCGATTTATCGCGCCGGTCGAGCAGGTTTCGCCGGAGGATGCGCCTCAACCACCCGCAGCCGGCAGCCGCACGATCCTGACCGCGCCCGCCGAGCTTCCGGTGATCCCGGCCCGGCGCGTCAGGACGCTGCTGGTGTTGGTGCAGTTGATGTACTTGAGCTTTTACCTGGGCGCGCTGGCGAACCTGGCGGAGATCCACGACATTTTCATCGAGTCCGGCTTGCCGCCATCGACCTTCATGACAGTGCTGGTCGGCACGGCGGCCGTTCTGATTCCGGTGCGGCTCTACTTGCTCACCGCGGTCGCGTTGAATTTCCACCAGCTTCCGGCGAAATTCGGAATGATGTTTCCAGCGCTGCTGGTGCTCGATTTATCATGGGCCGCGGCGCCGTTCTTGTTGATCCATCACATCAGCTCGGGGTTCGCGCTGGGCTTGAGTATCCCGCTGGTGTACCTGCCGTTCGCACAGCGGTCGCTGGTGCTGATGTACGCGCGCAAACAGGATGCCGGATGAGTGCGCGATTGGTAGGCGCGGCTGGACTCGAACCAGCGACCCTCAGCTTAGAAGGCTGATGCTCTATCCACCTGAGCTACGCGCCCGC
>JAIQFJ010000142.1 GCA_020073325.1 Terriglobia bacterium
TCGATGTCTTCTCTCAGAATGACTTCCATGTTGATCCCCTTAGATTGACGTCGAGAACGGCACCAATGCGATGTTTCTCGCCTGCTTGATCGATTCCGCCAGACGCCGCTGATGCGGCGCGCACACGCCCGAAATGCGCCGCGGCGTGATCTTGCCGCGCTCGCTGATGAAGCTCATCAACAGGCGCGTATCTTTATAATTGATGTCGTCGATCTTGTCGACGCAGAAGCGGCACACTTTCTTGCGCCGGAAATACTGCTTCTTCCCGGCGATCGCTTTGTCGCCGCCGGTGGGCCGCATGGAGCCGCTGATCGGTCTTCCGCCTTTTTGTTCGGCCATGGCTTATTTCTCCTCTCCCGTGGTCGCAGCAGGCGCCGGTGCGGGTGCGGCGGCGGGTGCGGCGGCGGGTGCGGCGGCGGGTGCAGGTGCCGCGCTCGCTTCCGCCGGTTTTCCAGGAGCCGCATGCTCCGCGGCCGCAGCCGGTGCCGCGGGCGCCGGAACAGCCGGAGCCGCGACCTGCGGTGGCGGCTTGCGAGCCGCGCGCTTCTCACGCGCCTTCTTGCGCTTCTCGATCTTTTTCTGTTTCTCGTCGATGCGCACCGTGATGAACTTGATCACCATGTCGGTGACGCGCATCCGGCGCTCCACTTCGTGCACCAGTTCCGGCGTCGAAGTGAACACCACCAGCACATAATGCCCTTCAGCGTACTTGGAGATTTTGTAGGCCAGCTTGCGCTTGCCCCAGTCGTCCACTTTATCCACCGTGCCCTGGCCGTTGGTGATCACGTTTTTGATCTGATCGACAAAAGCGCTGACCTCCTCGTCCGGAGCGTCCGGCTTCACGATAAACAACTCTTCGTAGACTCTCGTCATTCTTCCTCTTCATTTGAGCCTTGGGCGCGGCGGTTATACACCGTCATGGACTTTTCGACGCCCTCAGCGATTATGGATTCCACCGCCTCCGCTGCTTTGGAAACGATCTCCTCCACTTCCTGCTTCTGCGACTTTTTGAAAGGCCGCAGAACAAACTCTTCACCTTTGATTGGACGCCCCGGATGTATTCCGATGCGCACCCTGGCAAAGTCACTGGTCCCGATCGAGCCGATCACGCTGCGCATGCCGTTATGCCCGGCCGCCGATCCCTTGGGCTTGATTTTCATCGAGCCCCAGGGCAGATCCAGCTCGTCGTACACAAGAATCAAGCGGTCCGCATTCAGTTCGTACCGCTCGAGCAGCCCCTTGACCGAGGGACCACTCAAATTCATAAACGTCTGCGGCTTGGCGAGCGCGATTTTCTTCTGCTTGATCTCGCCCAGCCCGACGAACGCCATATTCTCTTTCCGGCTGACGCGAATCGCGTTCGATGCAGCCAACCGGTCGATCACCATGAAGCCCAGGTTATGCGGCGTATTCGAATATTCGACGCCGGGATTTCCCAGACCCACGATCAGAAAATCCATCATCGCGGCGGCCAGTCTGATTTAGCCACGAATGAACACGAATGGACACGAATCGCAATACGTGTTCATCGGTGTCCATTTGTAGCTCATTATTCCTGACCGTGGCGAGGCTACTTCTTCTTTTTCTCTTCCGCCGGAGCCGCGCCCTCTTCTTCTTTCTTGCCCTTCTTGATGACTTCGGGTTCGGCCGTCGCCGCCGGAGCCGCGCCTTCCACAGCCGCCGGGGCTTCTTCCGCCTTCAGCGCCACGACGTGCGAGATCACCGCTTCGGGATTGCTCTCCAGCTTCATCGAGCCCGTCAGCGCGACCTGCGAAGCGCGGATGCTCTGGCCCATCATCAGCTCGCCCACGTCGACCGTGAAGGATTCCGGAATATCGTCCGGCAGACACTCGATTTCGATTTCGCGCGTGATCAGTTCGTGCAAGCCGCCCTGAATTTTCACGCCCTTGGGATCGCCGACGGTCAGGACCGGAACCTTGACTTTGATGCGCTGCGACAGGTCGATGCGCTTCAGGTCGACGTGCAGCAGGTTGTCCTTGATGGGATCGTTCAGCCAGTCGACGATCATGACCGGCGTATTCTCGCCGCCGCTGACCTGGATGTTAAAAATCGTGTTGTGCCCGGTCTTGCTGTTGAGAATCCGGTTGATCTCCTTGGGACCGACCGCGACGGGAATCGCAGCGCCGCCCGATCCGTAGACCACCGCCGGAATCGACCCGGCCACGCGCAGCCGCCGCGCTTCATTCTTGCCCCGCGTCTCGCGCGGCTGTGCTTCAATCGTGATGTCCTTACGCATTCAACCCTCTTCTTTAGCCGCGAATGCACGCGAATCAACGCAAAATTGCGTTCATTCGCGTCCATTCGCGGCCGAATCTATACAAATAACGTGCTCACCGAGCCATCCTCGTGAATCGACTGGATCGCCTTTGCGAGCAGCGGCGCCACCGAAAGCTGCTTGATTCTCCTGCAGCCGTCCGCCTCGCCTCGCAACGGGATCGAGTTGGTCACGATGACTTCCTCGATGTCCGAACCTTCAATTCTCTCTACCGCCGGCCCCGACAGCACCGCATGCGTCGCGCACGCCCGGATGCTTTTGGCACCCTGCTTCAGCAACGCCTCGGCCGCCTTCACCAGCGTCCCCGCCGTGTCGATCAAATCGTCCACGATCAGGCAATCCCGTCCTTCCACCTCGCCGATGATGTGCATCACCTCGGCGACGTTTACATCCGTGCGCCGCTTATCGATGATCGCCAGCGGCGACTCCAATCGCTTGGCGAACGCGCGCGCCCGCTCCACACCGCCCGCATCCGGCGAAACCACGGTCAGGTTTTCTCCGCCGTATTCGGCGAAGTGCTCGATCATCACCGGGGTCGCAAACAGATGATCCACCGGGACGTCGAAGAAACCTTGAATCTGCGCCGCGTGTAAATCCAGCGCCAGAATGCGGTTGGCTCCGGCGCGTTCGAGCAGACTGGCTACCAGCCGCGCCGAAATCGGCATGCGCGGACGATCTTTCCGATCCTGCCGCGCATACCCATAATAGGGTAGCACTGCCGTGATGCGCTCCGCTGAGGCGCGCTTCAACGCGTCCATCATCAGCAGCAACTCCATCAGGTGCGTGTCGACGGGCGTGCAGGTAGGCTGCACCACGAAGACATCGGCGCCGCGCACGTTTTCCTGAATCTGCAGATGCACTTCGCCGTCGGAGAATTGTTTGACCGTGGCCGCGGCCAGCGGGCATCCGAGCTCATAGCAGATCTCCGCCGCAAGGGCGGGATTGGCGTTGCCCGTAAAAACTTTGAAGTGGTTAAACCTCATCGCGCGTACCGGCTTTGCGGCGGCCATAACTTTTCGTCCGGATCGATATGCTTCCGAAGCTGGCGGCGCCACAGGCGCTGATAGCCACGCCGGCTCACCAGCGACGCCGGCAGCAGTTCACAGCCTCGAAACAGCCGATCCTTCCCGAACTCTTTTCGCGCACGCTCGCGGGCTTTTTCCGATTCGAACAGGACAAAAATCGCCGACCCGGATCCCGTCATCCTCGCTGACAAATCGGCTTGCGACAATTTGGCTCGAATCTGTTTCAGCTTGGGAAATTGCCGGAAGACGACCGCCTCGAAGTCGTTTTCGCTGAGCGCACACGCCAGATCCGCACGGCGCGACTCGCCCAGCGCACGCACGAACCCCTGGAAACCATTTATTTTATTTGACGATCCGGTGAATGTCAAACCTCGGTCGAGCGCCGCGTAAGCGGGCCCGGTGGCCACATGCAAACCGCTTGCAACGACCAGAATCGGCTGCTCCTTGACGTCGGCCAGCGGGTAGGATTCGGTTCCGCGACCGAGCGCCACGGCAGTGCCTCCGTCGAGGAAAAAAGGCACGTCGCTGCCGAGCTTTGCCGCGATTTCCTGAACCTCTACCTGACGTCCGAGCAGCACCGGAAGCGCGATCAGGATCGCCGCCGCGTTCGAAGATCCTCCGCCGAGCCCGCCGCCCATGGGGATCTTTTTATCCAGCCGAAAATTGATCTTCGCGGTCACCCGAGCCTCGTCGAGGACTGCCTGCGCGGCCCGCAGAATCAGATTGTCGGGGATCTGGATGTTCCCCTCGATGCCGAGCCGCGTCCGCTTCGATTTTTCGTACTCGATCGCGATGGTGTCGGCAAGCGAGATGGTCTGGAAGACGGTGCGCAGCTCGTGGAAGCCGTCCTCGCGCTTGTTCAGGACCCGAAGATCGAGGTTGATCTTCGCCAGCGACTTGAGTTTAGCGCTCCTCATCGTTCTACCCCCGCCATGACTGGCGGGGCTTGCCTGGCTGTGCGAGCTGGTGTATGCGTAACCTTTCCGTCCGAACGGAGATTCCACGGCCCGCGCTCGGGGCGTCCTGAGGCATTCCAGTTCGGAGGAAAAGGCCGCGGCATTTTTTAGTAGTGGAGCATCGCCCGGATGTCGTAGCCGGGCAACCTGTCGCGACCCTTCAGGAAATCCAGTTCGATCACGAAGCCTAACCCCGCGACCTTGCCGCCCAGTTTCTCGACCAGCTTGGCGACCGCCGAGGCTGTACCTCCGGTGGCGAGCACATCGTCGACGATCAGCACGTTTTCCCCCGGCGTGATCGCATCGCGATGAATTTCCAGAACATCGGTGCCGTATTCGAGCTGATATTCGACGCGCTCGACTGGGGCGGGGAGTTTTTTCGGCTTGCGGACGGGGATAAACCCGGCCTTCAGAGCATACGCGACGGCGGGGGCGAAGATAAATCCGCGCGCCTCGATCCCGACCACCTTGTCGATTCCCTTCCCGACATAGCTCGCGCCCAGTTCGTCGATCAGGGCGCGCAAGCCGTCGGCGTCCTTCAGCAGCGTGGTGATGTCGTAGAAAAGAATGCCGGGCTTGGGGAAGTCCGGTACTTCCCGGATCAGGGTTTTCAAGTGGTTCATTTGGAGGAAGTAATCAATATAACATCGATCCCGGGCCTTAAGGACTGCCGGCATCCGGTCGATAGTACGGATGGTGGATCTCTCCGAGCAGACTCACGTGAACTGGTGGCCGTTTGTCCGCACGATCCTGCGATTGCACCAGCCTGGAGTGCGGCGGATCGTGCTCTATTGGGCGGCTGTGACGGCGGTGGCCATGGTGTCTTCCGTCGTGACACACAAAGTCCACTCGGTGCCGCTCGAAATCGGACCAGTGCACCTCGATTTCGGTTTTTATCCTCCGTTAACGATCTGCCTGCTGATCGCGCTGTGGCTGGGACCGTTCTGGGCGGTGCTCACGGCGGTGCTGGCCAGTCTCGCGACCAGCGTATGGACCGGGCTCCCGGCGGCGCTTTCGTTGATCTTCGCTTGCGGGACGCCCATCACGCTGATGGTGTTGTGGACGTCGATGGCGATGCAGAGAATCTCGCCGGAACTCGAATCCTGGTCGGATCGCTTCCGCTTCATGATCGCGACGCTGATTGCGACGGGCACCTCGTCCGTGGTGACGCTGGTGTGGGTGGATGAACGCAAGCTCAATCTGCACCAGGCGATCGAGCTGTGGCGCAGCTGGGTTTTCGGGGATTCCTTCCAGTTGCTGTTTATCGCCGCTCCGCTGCTGTACTTCTTTTACCGGCCGGTGCAGCGCTGGGTTCGGCGGCAGCGTCCAGGCGAGCCGTCGAACTCGCTCGACATGGGATTCTATATCGCCGTATTCGGAACCGTGTTCGCGGTTCTGATCGCCTCCGGAGCGTTCGCCGCGAAGATGCTGGTAACCTCCATCCGCATCGACCAGCTTTCGCCGGACCTGCTGCGGAAAAATATCAGCGAGACGGCCTTTTTCATGGGCGCCCGGGCCGCCGTGCTGCTGGGGGCGGCGGTGACGTTCGCCTTCACGCTGGGCGGTCGTTTCGCGGCGATGAATGCGAGCCTGCGGGCGCAGAAGTTGACCGAAGCGCATTTGAAAATGGCGAAGCAGTCAGCCGAGGAAGCGAACCGGCTGAAGAGCGAATTTCTGGCCAACATGAGCCACGAGATTCGCACGCCGATGAACGGGATTATCGGGATGGCGGGATTGCTGCTCGATACGCGGCTCGACGGCGAGCAGCAGGAGTATGCCGAGGCGGTGCACAGCTCAGCCTCGCACCTGCTCGAAATCATCAACGAGATTCTGGATTTTTCCAAGATCGAGGCGGGAAAGGTCCAATTGGAAAATACCGGCTTCGATCTGTACGACGTCATTCTGGAAGTTTGCGAGGTGCTGATGCCGGGCGCCCGCAAGAAGAATCTGGAAATCGAGCTGCGCTATCCGGCCGACATTCCGCGCCGGTTCGTCGGCGACTCGGTACGGGTGCGCCAGGTGCTGACGAATCTCGCGGGCAACGCTTTGAAGTTTACCGACCGGGGCCGCGTCGAAATCGCGGTGAGTCGCGACGGAAACCGGTTGACGCTGGCGGTGACCGATACGGGCGTGGGAATCGCGAAAGACAAGATCGCGGCGCTGTTCACGAAATTCACGCAGGTGGACGCCTCGGCCAGCCGGCGCTACGAGGGCACGGGTCTCGGCCTGGCGATTTCGAAGCAACTGGTGGAACTGATGGGCGGCTCGATCGGCGTAAAAAGCGAATTGGGCAAGGGGTCGACGTTCTGGTTCACGCTGCCGCTGGCGGTCGATCCGGCGGTGCCGGCGCAACCCGCGGAGACGGCTCTGCGGCTGCGTCCGCTGGCGCATCTGAAGGTCCTGGTGGCGGACGATAATCCGGTGAATCAGCGGCTGGCGGTGCGGATGCTCGAAAAGCTGGAGATTCACGCCGATGTCGCCTGGAATGGGCAGGAAGCGGTGGAATTATTCCAGCAGAATCGTTACGACTTGATCCTGATGGACTGCCAGATGCCGGAGCTGAACGGTTACGAGGCCGCTCGCGAAGTGCGGCGCGTCGAGCCGGCGGGAGTGCATCCGGCGATCATCGCGCTGACGGCCGAGGCGGTTTCGGGGGCCCGCGAACGCTGCATCGAGGCCGGCATGGACGATTTCGTCACCAAGCCGGTGAAATTCGACGAGCTCATCCGCACGGTTGAGAAATGGTCGCGCACCGTTTCGGCGGGCGAGAGCGCTCCTTAAACTTGTTCAGCCGATATTGAAACCGCGCGCGTCGAGCACCGCGGCCGCTTGCGATTCAAAGCCTCTGATATCCGCCCACGCCGGACCTTGGCGGAGGCGCGCTTCAAATTCGCTCAATTGATCGGAGGACCCGTTTGCATGCACCTCGACGCGGCCGTCGGCCAGGTTTTTCGCCCATCCAGTGACACCCGTTTCGCGTGCCGCGCGGGCGGCGAAGGCGCGGAAGCCGACCCCTTGAACGCGTCCTGAAATCCAGTAGCGCCGCGCGCTGAGCGTCTTCATTTGAGGAACATTCCCGGATTTATGTAAAGCATTTGTCTAAGGCGCGGGCAAAAACATCCGTACTTTGATCTTACGGCGTCCGGCTCATGTTATGATTCTGTCAATTCAGGCTGGCCGCAGCGAATGATGTGGGGAGAGTTTTGATACGCCATCGAATTCTGATCCTGTTCGCCGGAGCCGCCGCCGCACTGGCCCAGGACCTGGTCACTTTGGAGCAGGCCTCGTCGCGCTCCGGCCCCGAGTTGAGCGCCGCGCGCGAGGGTCGCACCGTGACGGTGCGCGGCCAGGTTGCCTCGGCGCCGATCTGGGCCCTGGGGACCTCCTACCTTCCGCTTCGCGATAACTCCGAGCACGGCTTGCTGCTGGGCGGCACGCGCGAGCAATTTGCCGACATTCAGCCCGGCGACTGGGTTGAAGCGACCGGCTCGATCCAGAGCCGCGCCGCGCTGCCGCTGCTGATTCCAGCGTCGATCCATCGAGTCCGGCACGACGCGGCGCCGGAGCCGAAGGAACTGACCATTCCCGAGCTGATCGGGTTCCGCTACCTGGGGTTGATGGCGAAGACCACCGGAACGGTCGCCAGTATATCGGAAAATCTGGGCGGAAAGAGCCTGGAAGTGACCGAACATGGCAGCACCATCGCCGTATTCCTTCCGCGAGCCGTCAACGCGCACGCGGGCGAGCTGCGGCGGCTGCGGGTCGGCGACCGCGTGCGGATGACCGGCCTCGCCACGCAGTATTCGCTCGAACCGCCTCACGACAGCGGATTCCAACTGCTGCTGGCGTCGCCTGACGACGTCGAAATTCTGCCGAGCTATTCGATGCTGGCGCCGATCGTGCTGTTGAGCGCATTCACCGCGAGCGTGGCTGCATTCGGCCTGTGGTGGCTGCGCGGACGCCGGCAAGGGAGCCAGCGCCGGTCGATGCGCGCGTTCCATGCTCTCAGCGAAGAAATTATTTCGGCGGCGTCGCCGGTGGAGATTGCCGAAAAGCTGGTCAGCGTGCTGCCGACGGTGACGCAGGCGACCGGCGTGCGGCTGTATCTCTACAATCGCAAGAGCAAGTCGCTCGAACGCGTCGCGACGAATGCCGAGCCGGATCCGATGGCCGTGCCGGTGGACTCGAGTCCCGATGGCCTGGTCAGCGGAGCCGTCGTGTGCTTCCGCAATCGCGCGCTGCTGAACGTGCCCGATGTGCGGCGCAGTCCTTTCGTCAAGGTGGATTCGAAGGCGAACGTGCCGCGGTCGGCGATGTTCCTGCCGCTGTTTTCGCACAATGACGTATTAGGCGTGCTCGAAGTCGGCAATGCGCGGCGGCTGGGATATTTCACGGTGGAGGAGCAGGCGGCGGCGCAACATCTGGCGAATCAGGTGGCGGCGTCGCTGAAGCTGCAGGAGCAGCACTCGGTTCGCGAACAGCTTTTTCGCAGCGAGAAACTGGCGGCGACGGGCCAGTTGATTTCGGGTGTCGCCAGCGAATTGAGGGCACCGCTCGAAAGCATTCTGCAACTGGCGACGTCGCTGGCCGCTTACGGCGGACGAAACGTGCCGGAGCGCGACTTGCGGCTTCTGGCGGGCGAATCGCAGCGCGCGTCGGAAATCGTTTCCAGGCTGGTGTCCTTCGCGCGGCCCGAAGACGCGGCGGCGCGCGAAGTGGATGTGAACGGCGTCGTCGGCGGCCTGATGCAGTTTCGCGATCCGGAATGGAAGACGCTGGGACTGCGCGTCCACAACCGGCTGAGCGCGGAGCCCGTGGTGGTGCATGGATCGCAGGGCCAGATCGAGCAGGTTTTTCTCAATCTGCTGGTCCACGCCGAGCAGTGCGCCAGCGATTCGCCGGCGAAGACGATCAGCATCGCCAGCAGCGTGATCGCGAGCCACATGACGGTCGAGATCAATTACTCGATGGCGGAGAAGGGTCCGCAGGATTCGGCGAATCCGTTCAGCGAAAACTACGCGGGCGAAAACGGAGCGACGGGCCTCGCCGTGTGCCAGGGGATCATTCACGGGCACGGTGGAGAAATTCGTTTCGGAAGCAACGCGGGCATGGCTCGCTTCGAAGTCGACCTGCCGGTGACGCGCGCAGCGGACCCGGCGCCCGCGCCTCGCGTGCCGCGCCACGGGGGCGCGCTGACGCTGATGCTGGTGGATCCGGACCAGTCGACGCAGCGCCAGATGCTCGGCCTGCTGAGCGCGCGCGGGCATCGCGCAGTGCCGGTGCCGGCGGAGGAGGCTCCGGATTTGGGGCAGCGCCTGCGCTTCGACGCGATTTTCTGGGCCATGCGTCCGGCAACCAAGCGATCCGCGGAATATCAGGAAGAACTTCGCGGGTTGGCGCGCTGTTTCGTCCTGCTGGCCGATGCCTACGATGCGGATCTGGCGCGGAGCCTGGAGGAAACGGGCGGCGCGCTGCTGGTGCGTCCGGTGAAGGACGCGGATCTGGATCGCGTGCTGGCGGAGCTCGAATCGAAAGCTCCGAACGCGTCGGCGGGACGCGCGGGCAAATAGCTTTTATCGGGCCCCAAAGCGGGCTTTCCGTCACGGCCCCGCCGCTGGTTCCCCCTCCGCGATGCTGCACCGGCACAGAGCCGGGATAACTCCCCGTCCTAATACGAGTCCGGGCGAAACTCGCGGCTCTTTGTCAGCGCTCCGTCCTTTACCGCGATCCTGACACTGAGCCGCGACTGCCAAGGAGCGGGTGGTCGCGCTTTCACCAACTGCTTCGTGATGACACGAAACCCTCGGCACCCGCTCGTTGACACTCGCGGCTCTTTGTCAGCGCTCCGTCCCTTACTGCGATCCTGACACTGAGCCGCGACTGCCAAGGAGCGGGTGGTCGCGCTTTCACCAACTGCTTCGTGATGACACGAAACCCTCGGCAACCGCTCAATGCGACCGGTCTATCCCCGCAACGCCGAGGCGAGCTTCTCTATCGCGCCCTCCAGCGTCTGCGGCCTGGTCAAAACAGGCTCAAATAACTCGCCAACACGGTCGAACCGGGCCACCGCATTGCGGATCGTGAATTGGTCCGGACTGAGCCGCGGAGTCACTTCGCGCCACGCAAGCGGCGTCGCCACAGGAGCGCCCGCGTAGGCTCGAACCACGTACGGCGCCGAAATTGTTTTGCCTCCGGCGATCTGTTGCCAATCGAAATAGACCCGATCCTTCTGGCGCTTCGAAACCGAGCGAGGCGTCGTGAACAAATCGGGCCGGTCCATGAGTGTCAGTTCGCTGAGCAACTGGGCGAACCCGCGAACCTGATCGTAGCTGTAGCGAGGCTCCAGCGGCACGTAGATATGCAACCCGTCGCCTCCCGTGGTTTTCGGGTAGCCTTCGAGTTCCGCCAGATCGAGCTTCGAACGCACCAGCAGCGCTGCCTCCACGATTTTTTCGAACGCGCATTCCATCGGGTCCAGGTCGATCAAAACGTAGTCCGGATATTCGTACGATCCGACGCGGCTCATCCAGGGGTTCTGATCGATACAGCCGAGGTTTGAAAGGTAGAGCAGTGTCGCGCGATCGTCGGCGACGATGTAGCGGATCCCGTCGGGCGCGGTCTCCGTACGCAGCCAGCCGGGATACGTGTCGGGCGTATTCTTCTGGAAAAACGCCTCGCCCTTGATGCCGTCGGGATAGCGGCGCAGCGACAGGCAGCGATCTTTGAGATGCGGGACCAGCAGCGGCGCGACCGCGTCGTAGTAATTGATCAGGTCGCGCTTGGGGATCCCGTCGTCGGGGTAGTAGAGCTTGTCGAGATGCGTGAACTTCAGGCGATGCCCGTCGATCGTCAGCATCGCCTCCTTGACATCGGCGGCGATCAGCGGCGTGCGCTCGGCCGGCACTGCGCCTTCGCGCGCCACTTCCTGCGGATCGATGTCGGGACGCAGGCCGAGGAAGACGGGAGCACGCAGGCGGCCCTCTTCGGTCCAGTTGCTGAACTTCACTTCGCAGACCAGTTCGGGACGCGTCCAGGTCACCTCGCGGGGAAGATTCTTATCGGGCTCGAGCGGCGCTTTCGCGATGGCCAGCCGCGCGAGCTTCGCGTGAATCGTTTCCATCATCTTGCGGTCGAAGCCCGTGCCGACGTTGCCGGCCCAGATCAGTTTTCCCTTGTCATAGACGCCCAGCACCAGCGCGCCGAACAGGTCGCGCCCGCCTTTGGTGAACCCGCATAAAACAAATTCGGCCGAGTTCGTGACTTTCCATTTGCACCAGTCGGCGGTGCGGCGCGATTCGTAGAAACTCGCCGCGCGCTTGCCGACGATTCCTTCGAGCCCCTGTGCCTTGGTCGCCTCGAGCAGCGCCGGGCCGTTGCCGGTGAAATGATCGGAGTAGCGCACCAGCTCGCCCGGCTTGACGATTTCCTTCAGCAGCCGCTTCCGCTCGACCAGCGGCAGGCCCCGCAGATCGTAGCCGTCCAGATAGAGCAGATCGAACGCAAAAAACACGACTGGATCCTTGCGCGCCATGGTCGCGATGCTCGAGGCCTCCACCACATTGATGCGGCGCTGGAGCAATTCGAAGCTCGGCAGGCCTTTCGGGTCGAGCGCGGCAATTTCTCCGTCGAGAATCGCCGTGGTTGCCTCCACGTGATGCGGCAGAATCGACAATTCCGGATACTGCCGGTCCATCGCATGGCCGTTGCGCGAAACCATGCGCAGGTGGCCGTGGTCGAGGTAGCAGATCGCGCGGACGCCGTCCCATTTCACTTCGAACAGCCACTCGTCCGAGGACGGCGGAGTTCCCTTCCCGATCTGCGCCAGCATCGGCGAAACATTTTTAGGCATCGGCGATTTCGTCGCGCCCTTGATGCTCCGATGATGCGACGGCGCGGCCTCGGGCGGAGGCAGCTCGCGCGCGATCTCTTCCTGCGTCCGGCCGGAGAGGACGCTGACCGAAAAATCCTCCGGATCCCAACCCGGCTTCGCGAACGCGTCTTTCTTTTTGAGCAGCAGCCACTCGTTCGACTTGCTCTTCTTGATTTTCACCAGCGCGAAATCGCCCGCGAGCTTTTTGCCGTGCAGATGAAATTTGAAATCGCCGCGCGCAAGCTGCTCATCCGCGGACGCCTCGCCCAGCAGCTCGTACGTCCCGCGATCCCACAGCATCATGCTTCCCGCGCCGTAGTTGCCTTTGGGGATCACGCCTTCGAAATCGCTGTATTCGAGCGGATGATCCTCCACCAGCATGGCCAGCCGCTTCTCATTCGGATCGAGCGTGGGACCCTTGGGCACCGCCCACGACTTCAGCGCGCCGCCCGCTTCCAGGCGCAGATCGTAATGCAGGTGCGAGGCGTGATGACGCTGCACGCAGAACTGTAACGTATTCGACGGTCTCGCGTCTGATGAAGGGGCAGGCTCGGGAGTTTTGTCGAAGGCGCGCTTTTCAGCGTATTTCTTTAGCGACACGCGGGAACAGAACCTTTGTAGAATGTTTGAGGTACAGTAAACAAGAAAGGTAACGGATTATGGCATCCACGGTTTGGAAAGGTCATCTCACCTTCGGGCTCGTTTCGTTCCCGATCAGATTGTACAGCGCCGCCCGCAGCGAAAGCATCAGCTTCAACCAACTGCATAAAGCCGACGGCTCCCGCATCAAGCAGGTCCTGTACTGCCAGGCCGAGGATAAGCCGATCCCGCGCAGCGAAATCGTCAAAGGCTACGAGTACGAAAAAGACCGTTACGTCGTGATCGAGGACGAGGAGATCAAGAAGGTCGCGCCGCAGACGGCGAAGGTGATGGAGATCCTCGAATTCGTCAAGTCCGATCAGGTGGACCCGATTTATCTCGAAACGTCCTACTACATGGCACCCGACGAAGCCGGCGAAAAGCCGTATGCCCTGCTGTTCGA
This sequence comes from Terriglobia bacterium, assembly GCA_020073325.1. Classification (GTDB taxonomy): domain Bacteria; phylum Acidobacteriota; class Terriglobia; order Bryobacterales; family Bryobacteraceae; genus Palsa-187. Next base: position 13,190 of record JAIQFJ010000142.1, read on the forward strand.
CGCGCTGAACAAGACCGGTTACGCCGGCGTCGCGAAAATCGCGATGCACAACCGCGAGCACATCGTGATCCTGCGTCCCGGCAAGAACGGCGTGCTGCTGCACACGATGTACTACAGCCACGAGATCCGCAAGGTGGACGAGTTTCGCACGGACCTCAGCCTGGTCAAGGAAAAAGAACTGGCGCTGGCGACGAACCTGATCGAAGCGCTGGCCGGCGAGTTCGAGCCGGAAAAATACCACGACAACTATCGCGACAACCTGCTCAAGATGATCGAGGCGAAAAAAGAAGGCCACGAAGTGGTGGCCACGCCGGAGCCGCAGCAGGCCAAGGTGGTCGACATTCTGGAGGCACTCAAGGCGAGCCTCGCGATGGCGAAAAAGCCCGCGGCCTCCGAGACAGTGGCCGAGCCGGCCGTGGTGGAGCACAAACCCAAGCGTCGCGCGCGCGGCTGAGAGCGTTCAGACTGCCCGCAGTTGTGCCGCCGCCTCCTCGGGAGGAACGTCGTTGAGAAATGTCCCCATTCCGGTTTCGGCGCCCGCCAGAAATTTCAGTTTGGTCGCGTTGCGCTGGAACGGCAGGAACTCGACGTACAACCGCGAGAACTGATGCAGCACCATGATCAGCGGCATCGGAAACCCGAACAGCGCGTCGTATTTGCGGCGCATCTGGCGGATCGTCGCGGCCAGTTCGCGAGCCTCCCGCGGAGTCAGGTCCGCCAGCCCGCGCACATCGCGGCGCGGATAAATCTGCGTCTCGTAGGGAAACCGGGCGAAATACGGAGCGAACGCGACGAACGATTCGTTTTGCAGCACGACACGGCACCCGGCCTGCAGTTCGTCGTCGAGCACCTGGCGATAATTCCCCGGCGATCTTAATTCGCGTTCGACGCGCGAAGGCACGAACGGCGACGCGTAAATCTGGCCGTGCGGATGCGGCATCGTCACGCCGACCGCCTCGCCGGTATTCTCGAACACCGTGACGTTTTTCACCCGCGGATCGGCCGCGAGTTCCGCGGTGCGCCGCGTCCACAGCGCGACGATCTTTTCCCACTGCTCGACCGGCAGCTCGGAGGGAAGCTTGTCGTGTTCCGGGCTGTACAGCACGACGTCGCAAGCGCCGGGCGCCTGGGGATCGTCAAAAGAAAACGCCGGAAAATCGTTGGGATAAAGCAGGACGTCGTAGTGTTCCGGCACGCGTCCCGACCCCGGGCAGAACGGGCACCCGTCGATGGGCATCTGCGGACGATCCTGGCGATGCGCGGTCACCACCACCCACTGCTCCAGCAGCGGATGCCACCGAAGTTCGCTCATGTGCCTAATGGTCGCATGCACCGTGGGGCCGCTCGTCAGAGCGGCAAGCCGGTCGCCCAGACCGGCTGCTGTGGACCGTTCACCAGCCGGTTTGACAACCGGCGTGCCGCTC
>JAIQFJ010000143.1 GCA_020073325.1 Terriglobia bacterium
TGATCGTGATCACCGACTGGGTCGTCGAGCAGCCGCGTTTTAAAGACCTAAGATTGGGATACTTCGGAGCGAGCACGGGTGCGGCGGCGGCTTTGGTCGCCGCGGCGGAGCGGCCTCAGACGGTGCGAGCCATTGTCTCGCGTGGGGGACGACCGGACTTGGCGGGTAAGGCTTTGAGCCGCGTCGTGGCTCCGACGCTGTTCATCGTCGGCAGCCTCGATCCGGTGGTGCTGGACTTGAACTACTCCGCCATTGGCCGTCTTCCGCCGGGCACCAGGCACAAGATCGAGATCATCCGCGGCGCGTCGCATTTGTTCGAAGAGACAGGCACTCTGGATCGGGTCGCGATTTTCGCGCGGGACTGGTTCCGCGAATATCTCAGCAAGGATGCGGGCGGCCTATTTTAGACACGCGTCGCTCTTCGAAACCGGCTTAATCTCTGCCTGAGACACCAGCGGGGTCACGCGGTCGACTCCCATGAGCGCGCCCACCGATTCGCCGAGTCCCCAGGCCAAGGCCAGCGGGACCGCGGCCAGAAGGCACCCCGGCCCCAGTCCTCCTTCAGCGCCCGCACGGCGGTAGTGGATCGCCGCGCGCTGCCAGTGCCGGAACGCGATTGCCGGAGCGGCAAGGGAATACAAGGCTCGTCCGATCCATCCGCGAGAGTCGGTCCGCAAGGCGCCAAATCCCAGCCCGACCGAGACGAAAATTCTCAGGCTTCTGACCCTTTTCGCCGGATCGAAATGCCGCATGGTGGCCTGGTTCTCGAGATAAAACCGGTGGCCTTGTCGGCGCAAGCGGCGCAACAGAAATGCCGCGACCAGTAATTCACGCTCCAGTTCGGAGTCCATCGCGAGCAGCAGATCCTTGCGCAGCACCGCATTGTGGCCGGGAAGAACGAGTGCGGGGCCTGCTTCAATTGGAGCCATCCACTGGCTGTATCCGAGAAGAAACGACGCTTGCGTCCAACTCGAGACCGGATTCCCGGAGCGAAGCGCCGGACCGACAACGTCCCACCCTTCGGCCAGGCGATTCAACACAGCCTGCGCCCAGCCGCGATCGGGAAGACAGTGGTCCTCTGCCAGCACAACGTAGTCGGCGCGAGCGTTGCGGACGCCGGCCGAACGCGCCTCGTGAAGGTCCATGCCGTCGGTCTCGACCAAAATCTGGCCATCGGGAATCGGCCCGAGATCCCGCGTCTTGGGGCAGAGTACGAGAATTTCCAATTGATCGCGACAGCTTTGCGCTTCCCAGGAGTCGATTGCCGCAAGGGTGGCGCGATATCCGCCGAGCGCCGGCACGATGATCGACAACTTCGGCTTCAGATCACCCGGTGATTCCACAATCCCCGCTCACAGCCATAACAGAATTCTCTCAGATACAGGTCATAAAGACTCCGCAGTCGATCCGCGAATCCGGGTTCCGGAGCCGGAACGAATTGCGTCGCCTGCGAAAGAAAGTGACGATACCGCTCGTAAAACGGACCGCCGGTGGGCGATCGCCATGGCTTGAAGCGGCCGGCGAAGTGTACGATGCCGGGATTCTGGCACGCACTCTGATCGCCTTTCGCAAAGGACCGGCCCGCCAGGCTTCCCAAAAGATTCCATCGCGGATCGAGATGCGCGCAGTCGTTCCAGAGAACGGCATTGAGCGCTTCCTGATGCAGAAAATCCGCGCGCGGGCCGACCCGCTGCAGGTACCCAAGGGCGCGCCGTTTGACTTCACGCTCGCGCCATGCGTTGAGATGAATCAGCATGACGCCGCAATTGAAATAAATTGCGTTCTCCGGAATTCCACATTCTCTTGCTTCTTTCACGCCGCGCGGAGAACCGCAAAGAGGGATCGCCATGTCCTGCGCGGCCGCCATCGCGCGGTCGCCGAACGAAGTAGCCCAGAGTTGCGCTAAATCGTCGAGCACCAGCACATCGGCGTCGAGAAAAATCACCCGGTCGAGCGACGGTGGAAGAAGATCGGGCAGCAGCAAAGGATAGGCGGCTTCGGGTGGAAATCGCGGGCTGCCCGGCAGTTCCGCCACGAGATTCGCCGCGGGATCAATGAAATTCGCTTCGACAATCCGCGAAATGTGCGCTTGCAAATCGTCGTTTAAGTCGCTGTGCACCAGGTAAAGAACAGCCTGATAACACGGGTTCAGATGTTCCTTCAGGGAGTGAAGCATGACGATGAGCGGCAGCGCGTAATTCGCATTAATCGCGCAGACGATCGGCAAGCGCTCTTTCGCCATACGGTGTGAGTGAGTCTAAGCGAACGCCTCATGTTACCAGCTTGCGTCCGCCAGACAGCCGCTACTTCGCGCACGTGTGCCTAGATAGGATGTTCTCTAAAACCGCAGGTGCGTTCGCCCCGCTTAGCTGCCCGGAGTCATGATGTGCGCGGTGGTGGTGCCCGCGTTCATGATCCAGACGCCGCCCTTGCCCGGATTATCCGGCAACCCCATCGACTGCGAAGTCGCGCCCGGAACCGCGATCGTGACGTGAATGCGCGCGTGATCCTTGTCCGCGCCGTTCATGTCGTACCACACCGATCCGAATTCGGGCTTGACGCGCGTTCCGTTGGCCTCGGCCGCTTCGATCGCTTTCTGCCGCGCCTCGCGATCCGTCATCGCTTCGAACTTGCGGTTCTGCGCGACCCGCTCCAGATTGCCGATGCCGGTGCACTGAACCGCGAACGGCTGCCGTCCCGGCTCACCCGAGCGATCGTAACAGAGCAGGCGATTGGTGCCCTTCTTCAGCGTGTCGTAGGTGCCGTCGGCTTTCCACTGAATCACCGTGGCGCCGTCTTTCATTTGCCGCGGCGCAGCGGCCAGCGCACGGTCCACAGCTTCCGACGGCGTTTGGGCAAACAGGACCGCCGAAAAGGCCGCCGTTGCCAGAATCATGCGTTTCATCGAAACCTCCCGTATCGAGACATTCTACAATCGTACCGCTATGCGGGACGAAACAGCAGAAGGTCCAGGCTGAAGGTCACGCGCATGGCCTCCGGCGCCCGCGCCTGCATCGGACGATAAATCGAATGCAGAATATCCCCGATCGCGGCCGCGTCGAGATCGGCCTGCGTCGCGACGCGCCGGCGACCGGACAATGTGAACGCATTGGCGAACGTCTCGATCGTCCGTTCCACGCGGTCGCGCCCCGTGCCGCGCAGTTCGATGAGATCTTCGGGACCGGGCAACGCCACCAGCAGACGCCCGCCGCCGCGCAGCACGCGCCGGAATTCGGCGGCATTCATCCGCCCGGTGATCGAAAGAACGATCGAAAACGACCGGTCAGCGTAGGGAAGGAAGCGGTCGGCATTGGCGACGATCCATTCGCAATCGCGATAACGCCGCGCCGCAGCGTCGATGGCCGGAATCGAAATGTCGACGCCATGCGCGTCGAATCCGGAGTGTCGCGCCAGGCTGCCGAGATAAAACCCTTCGCCGCAGCCGGCGTCGAGCACGACGTCGCTCGCCGACACAGCAATTATCTGCGCGACCGCGTCGAGCAGCGGCTGCGTCACGCCAAGATCGTGCAGCCTCCGCCTCGCGGCTACGGCCGCCGGAGTATCGCCCGGATTTTTCGAACGCCGGTCCTGCGGCTGCAGCAGATTGAGATAGCCGCTTCGAGCCGTATCAAACGAATGTCCCCGCGCGCACACCACGCGCCGCTCTTCGCGCACAAGCGGCAGATGGCAGTCGCGGACCGGACAGAGGAGCATGAATCGAGTGTAGCGGCCTGCTCCTCAATGGAGGTTTATCGCGCGTCGGCCGCTGCCGTGCGTTCGCCGTAGCTTCTGACGACGCGCTTGGCCTGCGTCCGCACGACGTGGCTCGACAGCGTCTTCGACGCGTAACCCGCTCCCGCCACGAAGCGCATATAAGGACCGAACGAGTGCGCCGCCGGCGCTCCGACGAAGTACAGCCCCGGCATCGACGATTCGTATCCGCGATTCAGAACCGGGAATCCGTTGGCGATGTGCACCTGCCGCAGCAGATCGCCGCCGAGGAACGCGTAACGCTTGATGTCGATCTTGTAGCCGGTCCCCAACAGGACGTGATCCGCCGTGCGTTCGGCGCCGTTGTCGAGCGTCAGATGAACCTTGCCGCCGCGCTCTTCCGCCGCGACGACATGACGGCCGGTCGTGAACGTCACCTGCTGGGTGCGAGCCTTCAGCCATCCGCTCGCCGCCGGACGAATCGCGCGATATGCCATCTTTTCTTGCGTCTCGCGCGACGGAAGCGTGAACAGCGCGGGATGTTCCAGCAGCCAGTTGAGTCCGATCGGCCCGATCTTGCCCGGCGCCTTGAACGGATACAGCGGGGAGTCCATCAGCCATTCGATCAGCGGACGCGTATGCAGCCAGCGCAATTGCGGCTGCCGCATCACGACCTCGACGTCGGCGCCCGATTCGTGCAGGAGCGCGGCCGATTCGGTGGCCGTCTGCCCCGCGCCGATCACTGCGACGCGCTTTCCGGCGAAGCGTCCCAGGTCGCTGTTCACGCGATCGCTCGCGTGCGAACACAACTCCGCCGGCAGCGATCCGAATTGCGCCGGACGATTCGCGAACGATCCGATGCCGCCGGCCACCACGACATTTTGCGAATAATACGTTTCGCCATCGTCGAGCCGGACGCGATACCCGTCACCACTGCGCTCGATCGACGCGACATTGCGCTGGTCCAGATCCGGCACCGCCTGCCGCTGGAACCACTGCCCGTAGCGGACGAAATCCGCCAGCGGCACTCGCCGGTTCAGCGCCGAGCCGAGCGCCATCTCATAACGATCGAGCGTGAAGAGCTGCTTCGGGTCGCTCAGATTCGAGCCGGACCACGGCGAGCGCAGCAGCATCCCCTTGGGCATCTGCGTGCCCCAGAAATCCATCGGTTTGCCGAAAATGCGCGCCTCAATGCCGGCCGAGCGCAGATGGCTCGCGACGGACAGCCCGTAAGGTCCCGCGCCGACGATCGTGAATTGAGAGCCGAAATGGTTGTGAGTCATGTGATATTCCCGAATGTTTATTGAGTTTTTCCGTTGATGTAACGCGGTGCGTCGTCCTGGCCCAGCGCAAACATCGGCGAGGGCGCTTCAGGCTTCGAACGATCGGCCACCGCCACGCCGTCGTACTTGGAAGAAGTCACGCCTTCGCGATAGCGCAGCCACGCAGGATCCGGCTCCGCGCCTTCCGCCCAGGCGACCAGCGCCGCCGGAAGATTCGCGCCCGCCATGTGCGAAAACGGATAGCCTCCGCCCAATCGCGGATTTACGTCGAGCACGTAGCGGCCACCTTCGCCGACCATCACATCGCAATCGACGCTTCCGACGTGGCGCATGTGCTGGCTCAGCATTCGTCCCAGCGATTCCAGGTACGGATCGCCAACCGTAACCGCGCGATCCGTATTTCCCGCCCGCATCGCAAGCTTCCGGCGAACCAGCGTCGCGGCGTAGTTGCCGCGAAGGTCGTTCACGACGTCCATGCCGTACTCCTTGCCTTCGATGCGTTCTTGAAAGATGAACGCGTGATCGGGATCGGTCTTCGTCATCTTGCCGACGATCGTCCGGCCGAGCTGGATTTTCGACCATTCGTAAGCCAGCTCCAGTTCGCGCTGATTCTCCACCAGTTCGATCCCGATCGAGCTCGAGCCCCAGCGCGGCTTGATCAGCAGGGGAAAGCGCACCGTTCCGCGCTCCAGCGCCTCGCGCACCGATTCAATGGTCGCAAACGTCTCCGGCGTGGCGATTCCCAAGCTCCGCAGCCACAGGAATGCCGACCACTTATCGCTGCAGGTGGCGACCACGTCGGGCGGCGGGACCAGTGGAATCGCGCCCACCTCATGAAATCGCGCCGCGTTACGCGACAGACCAGGAATCTCCAGATCGTTTACCGGCACGATCAGGCGCACGCCGTTTTCCTGGCAGATGGATCGAAGCACGCTGAAATAATCCGGATGATCCATCGAAGGAACGATGAACACCTGATCGGCTTCAGCAAGCGCGGGAGCCGTGGGACTGGCGTCGCATGCAATGACGCGTCCCCGCGAGCCAAGCGCGGCCCGGAAAAAGTGCACGAGAAAATTTCGCCGGCCTGCGCCGGTCAGCAACACGTTCATGGATGGATCTCCTGGATCTGCGTCGCCGCGGCGAGGAAGGGCGGGACGGCGCGCTGCACGACGGGCGTGCGGTAGGCGGGAAAAAATCCCCGGCTGGTTGCCTCGAGTCCGTTTTCGTCGCACCACTGCGATCGATCGCGGCACAGGCGCTGATAAACGGGCACGTTGAGCACCCATCTCCAGACCGGGAAATCGTGCAGGCGTTCGGAAAATCCACGTTTGAAGTGCAGGAGAGGATTGTCAGCATGAGGAGTGGTACCGCCGCCAAGATGGAAAACTTTCAGCCCTCTGGAATTCGCAAAGAGGCGCATTTCATCGAGCAACAGCTTCATGGGCGCGAATTCCAGGGCGCGGTTGAGCGTCCCGCCCAGGTGGTATTGCAGGATTTCGCCGGTTTCGATGAAGATCCCGCCGCAAACGACTTTTCCTTCCAGGAGGCAAACGGCAAGGCAGAATCGATCGCCAAGCGCGTGAAAGAGGTGTCGAAAATATTCGCGCGGAAAAAAGTAGCTTTCCACCGCGCCCACCCGCCGCATCGTCTCGTAATAGATGTCCATCCATTCTTCGAGATGAACGCCCGCGCGATCTTGAACGCACGTCACGCCCATCCTGCGAACCTTGTTGATGGCCGTCTTCAAGCTGGTGCGATAGCCTCTGCGCTGCTCTTCGACAGGAAGCGTCAGGTCGATCGAAACCGTCTGGCTCAGCACCTGATATTCGCCCATCCCTTTCAGCAGGGATTGTTGCGCGATGATCGGATGCAGGCGCGAAAAGACCGTAACGACGTTCATCGCTTCCAGATGCTCCTGCAAGCGCTCCTGAAAATTCCGCACGATCCGCTCCGGGATCTCGGCATGCGACGCAACGGGACCCGCGTATCCGTACACTGAAGTCGCGTCCCGCCATCCCGCCCCCTTCGCGATTCCAGGCACGTCATCCAGCGTGCGAATCAACAGAGGCAGCGCCATCGAGTAGCCGTCTTCTAGGAAGTGAAACAGAAGCGCCGTGCCTTCGCCCGACCGCTCCGCCACCGCGTGATACTGCGGCAGATGGTAAAAGTCGTGCGCGCATGGCTCGATCGCCTGCATCCACTCGGCCGTTTGCGCCGTCGTCAACACTTCGAATTTCATCGTGTTCATCCCGATCAATTGGTATTCCCGCCCGCCGCCACCATCTGCCGGCCGCCCCGCCGCTCCTCATCGAGCGACAGCATGGCGAGGCTCGTATCCACGTGCACGTTCTCGCGACGCAGCACTTTCCCCACAGTCAGCGCCAGAATCTTCACGTCGAACATCACGCTGCAATGGTCGACGTAGAAAAGGTCGCAGCGAAACCGGTCGGCCCAGCCGAGCGCATTGCGCCCGCTGATCTGCGCCCACCCGGTGATCCCCGGCGGAACGTCGAACCGCCGAGCTTCCTCCGCCGTGTACCAGGGTTCATACCGCGTCAACAGGGGCCGCGGACCCACCAGGCTCATGTCGCCCTTCAACACGCTCAGCAATTCCGGCAATTCGTCGAGACTCGTCGCGCGAAGAACACGCCCCAGCCGCGTCATGCGAGCCGTATCCGGCAGAAGCTTCCCGCCGGCATCGCGCCGGTTCGTCATTGTGCGGAACTTCAGAATGGTGAATGGACGCTGATGCATTCCTCCGCGCACCTGGCGAAAGAGAATTGGCGACTCGAGCCCGATCCGCACCGCAAGCGCGATCAGCACAAGCAGCGGCGAGAGCACGATCAGCGCGACGGAACTCACCGCAACGTCGAAAATCCGTTTGCCGCGCAGGCGGTAGAAATGATGAAGAGCATTCATCGGATTTTGACATCGCGCATTTGCGTCAGTCCTGAAATCGATCGATCCCGCGGCGTGAACGGCAGGATCCGCCGCGCCGGGCGATACTCCGGAACCAGTTCTTCGAGCACGCGCATCACACCCGCTTCGTCGCCGGTCTGGCACAGCTTCATCAGCTTCCTGGTGCTCAGCAGCATGGCGGCCGCAGTCAGTCCGTTGCCGGCGAAGCGTTTGATTTTCTGGTGCATCGTCGGAAGATGGACCTCATCGTCCAGACAAAGTTCCTCGTACAGTTTTTCGCCGGGTCTCGTGCCCGTGTATTCGATCTTGATATCGATTCCGGGAACCAGTCCCGAAAGCTGAATCAGTTTGTGCGCCAGGTCGACGATCTTCACCTGCTCACCCATATCGAGCACGAAAATTTCGCCGCCCGCGCCCATCGCCGAGGCTTGCAGCACAAGCTGCGTCGCTTCCGGAATCGTCATGAAGTAGCGGCGCATTTCGGGATGCGTCACCGTCACCGGACCGCCCGCGGCGATCTGCTGCTTGAACACCGGAATCACGCTGCCGTTGCTGCCCAGAACGTTGCCGAAGCGGACCGCCATGCGCCGCGTATGCTTCGCCGGCAGCGACAGCACCAGCAGTTCGCACAAGCGCTTGGTCGCGCCCATGATGCTTGACGGACGCACCGCTTTGTCGGAAGAGATCAGGACAAACTCGCGGACCCCGTACTCGTCGGCCGCGGTGACGACGTTGTACGTTCCGAAAACATTATTCTCGATCGCGTCCAGCAGGCTCGCTTCCATCAACGGGACGTGCTTGTAAGCGGCCGCATGATAAATCACGTCGGGGCGATGCGTGTCCATCACCGCCGCCAGCCGCCGCGCATTCTGGATGCTGCCGATTTCCGCGAAGAACGGCACTTCAGGAAACTGCGCGCGCATTTCGCGGTCGAGATGAAACAACGGCGTCTCCGCGATTTCAAACGCCACCAGCGCCGCCGGACGGAATCGCGCGATCTGCCGGCACAGTTCGGAGCCGATCGACCCCGCCGCTCCGGTGACCATCACGACTTTCCCTTCCATCCGTTCGCGGATCAGGTGATGATCCAGATGGACGGACGTGCGGCACAGCAAATCCTGCACATCCACCTCGCGAATCTGCGAAGCGATTCCCTTGCCCTCCATAATTTCTCCGAGCGTCGCCACCGTCCGGAAGCGCACTCCCGCCTTCTGGCAGCGCTCGAGAATTTCGAGCATCTGCCGCCCGTCAGCCGAAGGCGCGGCGATCAGAATTTCCTTCACGCCCGTGCGCGCGCACATCGCCCGAAGATCGGCGCCGCTTCCCAGCACCTTCACTCCCTGCACCAGCATTCCGGCGAGCGCGGCATTGTCGTCGACGAAACCGCGCACTTTATAGCCCAGCTTCCGATTCGTGCGCAACTCGGCCAGCAGACTGACGCCCGCCTGCCCCGCCCCGTAAATCAAAATTTCCCGATCCTGTGCGCCGCTTTTCACCACGGCTCGCAGAGTGACGCGCCCCGCCAGAAAGCCCGCGGCCGTGATCAGCGAGCACAACAGCAGGTCGAGAATCAGGACCGACCGGGGGAAGCTCGCGCCCACCGCGAGATACAGAAAACAAGCGCTCGCCACCGACCCGATGACGTTCGCCCGAGCCAGCCGCAGCGCGTCTCCGGCGGAAAAGAATTTGTACGAGCTGCGATCCAGATCGTAGACATAAAACACCAGCAGCTTCACCGCCAGCCAGAACAGCAGCGCCAACTGCAGTTGCGGCAGATACAACGACGGAATTTCAAAATCGAACCGCAGAAGAAACGCGCTCATCCCCGCCGCGGTGATCATCGCCGCCTGGCTGAAAATGCGGAAAAGATGCGTCGTCCCGATTGCCGGTTTGGTTCGATTCGTCAGAGCGGGTGTCATAGGAATTAGAAAGTGCGAGCGAGTTTACCGATCGCGCGCGCCAGCGCCGCTGCGACCATGTCGATTTGTCCGTGCGACAGATTATTGAAGAACGGCAGCGCGATCGTCCGGTCCGCGACGTGTTCGGTGACCGGAAAATCGCCGCGGCGGTAGCCGAACATCTCGCGGAAGTAGGCCTGCAAGTGGATCGGCGAAAAATAATTGCTGCAGCCGATGCCTTCGCCGCGCAGCGACTCCAGCGCGCGGTCGCGATCCTCGCGCGTAAATTCGTCCTGCAGCCGCACGACGTAAACGAACCAGCTCATTCCCGGATCGTGCGCCGGCGTGATTACTTCGGGTACGAATTCCAGCGCCTGCTCGTACGCGCGCGCGACAGCTCGGCGTTTTTGCAGAATCAGGTCCAGCCGCGAAAGCTGCCCCAATCCCAGCGCGCAGTTGATGTCCGACAGGCGATAGTTGTAGCCCAGGCGCTCATGCTGCAGCCACGCCGCCCCCTCTCCGCGACCCTGGTTACGCCAGCTCCGGCACACGCGCGCGACGTGCTCGTCATTGGTCACCACCGCGCCGCCTTCGCCCGTCGTGATCTGCTTGTTCGGATAAAACGCGAACGATCCGCTGTGGCCGAAGCTGCCGATCTTGCGACCGTCGTAAGTCGCGCCGATCGCCTCGCACGAATCTTCAATCACCGCGAGATCGTGACGCGCCGCGATGTCCGTAATCGCGCTCATGTCGCATGGCCGCCCGAACACGTGCACCGGAAGAATCGCGCGCGTGCGGCGGCCGATGCTGGCCCCGATCTGCGCCGGATCGATGTTATAGGTGTCGATGTCGATATCGACAAACCGCGGAATCGCGCGCTCGTACAACGCGCAGTTCGCCGAAGCGACGAAGCTGAACGGCGTCGTGATCACCTCGTCGCCTTCGCCGATTTCCGCGGCCTTGATGCACAAATGCAGCGCACTGGTCCCCGAATTGACGGCGACGGCGAAACGCGTTCCCGCGGCCTCCGCCATCGCGGCCTCGAAGGCCGGCAGCGCGGGTCCCAGGCTCAGCGCCGTGCCGTTCAGAATCGCGAGAACCCGCTCGCGATCGTCATCGGAAACGTCGGGAGAGGAAAGCGGAATCGGATGCGTTCCCGGAAGCGGAACGTCTCGATGCGGAAACGGAACGAGAGCACGTGCGACGGATACGCTGGACATGGGGTCGGTAAATTCCTTTGGGAGTCTTGGGAAGCGCGTGAACGCTTTTACTGTTGGGAAATCTGGTATTCGAAACTGAAAACGCTTACGCCGTACGGTGCAACTTGCGCCGCCACCGTCACGCCCGGCGTCGAAACCTGAAACGGAACCGGCTGATCGTGGATGTACTCCGCGACGGTCCAATTCGAAGCGCCGGCCGGAGCATTCGCGGTCACATTGCCGCTCCACACGGAGCCGGAGTTGTTGATCAGCCCGACGACGATCTTGCCTGGAAGCTGGTTGACGATATATTCCACCGGCGGACCAGCGACGCTCGCGACCGCGTATCGCGAAATCAGCGAATCGAGCAGTTGCGCGCCGTGCACCAGCACCTGATCGCGGCTCGCCGCCTGCAGATAGGACGCCGTGGTCAGATAAATCTCTCCGCTGCCGAGCTTCTGCCGCGTGATCAGCGGGTCGGAAAATTCATTCGTCGCGACGACATCGGCCGTTGCGGCGCTGACCGGCGTGTAGCGATACGCCGGCTCGCCCTGCTTGATCCGCGTCGCGGCCCACGTAGAACTAGTCGCCTGCCGTGCTGCGAAATTCTTCGATACGACGCCCGCCATTGCCAGATCGGCCGCGCTCGCCTGATCGACATTCATCGCCAGTACGCCGCCGCTGTTCACCCACGCCGTCAGATCCGCGCGCAAACGCGAGTCGAGGCTCACATCGCCCAGCATCACGATCACCTTGTAGCGCCCCAGCGCCGCGGCGCCGATCTTCGTCGTGACGATGTCGACATTGTCGCCCCAGCGCGTCGCCGGCATCGGCTCGTACGGCCGCGGATCGCCGCCCGCCGCAAGATAAGCCCGGAACTTCGCCGGATCCGTCGCGACACCCGAAGCATCGGCAAACGGAGCGCCCGGAGTCAGCCCGTGCAGCCAGAAATTCGGAAACGCCAGCCGCAGCACGTTGTCGATCATGAAATCGCCGTTGCTGTACGGAACATCCTGATACCAGACCGCGCTCGCCTGATTGTTCGCGCCATGCTTCGGATCGAAGCCGCTGTCAGCCGAGATCAAAAATGCCGCGGTCACCGCCGGCTTGCCCAGATCGCTGTGCCGCCGCAGCGCGAAATCCGAAAAATCCTGCGTTGCTTGCCCGAACGGATTCAGTTGCCCGTCGCCGTTGCGATACGTCGCGGCTTCGTTCTGCACGACATTCGCGCCCGCCAGGAACGCCGCATAATAATGACGCGACAAATAACTCGCCGACCATCCGCCCACCAGCACGTTGTTGTTGTCGTACTGCGTCGCCATTCCGTTCGCCGTGCGCCAGCTCGAAAGATCGATCCCCCAGGCCCGCCCGTATTGCTGCGCCGCGCCGCGCAGAAACGCAACGCCCGTCGACAAATCGCCCAGCTCATCGATCCCCCGCTCCAGCATGCACAGGTCGACGCCCATCTCATACGCGTCGGAAACATTCGGCGAATAGTCCGTCACCGCGGCCAATTGGTAATTCCGCGATCCGGTGCTCAAGTTCGTCATGAGTTCCGGAAATCGATTCTGAAAATACGACGTGAACTTCGCATGCGCCGCCGCCTTCGACAGACCTGCGTACTGCGGCCGTCCGTCCGGCACCCACGATCCACCCGACTGGTCCCACTCCGGCAGCAGATCCCACATGAAGGCGAGCTGCGGATTCGCCGCAGCCAGCGCATCGTAAGCCGCGCGCTGCTTTTCGATCTGATCGTCGGAAATCCCCGCCGGCGACGACGCATCCGGCAGCCGCAGCATCAGCTTCGCGCCGAACGATTGCGCCAGTTGCGCCACTCCCCCCACCACCGGCGGCGTGAACGTCAATCCGTTCGCAGTTCCCTGCTCCAGGTGCCGCGCCGCTTCCGGATCCGTGTAGCCCATGCTGCCGTAGAACTCGTGGAAGAAAACAAATCCCTGCGCCGGCGCGAGCCGCGACCCCATACTCAACAGGCACAGCCCGATCGCGATGTTTCGGAGTGAGGACATCGCTACCTGGGCGTCTCGATATGCGCCAGCCGGTTCACGATTCGCGGCAGTGACCGGGAAACAAGCTTGCGATATTCGGAAATCCACAACTGATTCACGCGCTGTTCGGAAAAACGACCCGCGACATATTCGCGCGCCGCGCTTCCCAGCGCCCTTTGCAAAGCCGCGTCGTTCAGCAGCCTGCGAACGGCATCCGCGAATGGCGCGACTTCTCCCGCCGACACCAGCAGTCCGGTCACGCCGTCCTGCACCGAATTCACCAGCCCGGGAATGCGCGTCGACACGATCGGCACTCCCATCGCGCCCGCTTCCAGCGCCACCTGCGACAATCCTTCGCGAAACGTCGGAAGCACCACGATGTCCGTCGCGGCATACAGCGCCGGCATGTCGCGGACCCAGCCCGCGGTGAAATGAACGCGGTCATGCGCGCGCAATTCCTGAAGAACCGCGGCCGGCACCGGGTCGCTTGAATCCTCGATCCCCGCGACCACCAGATGCGCCTTCGGAAATTCGCGCGACAAATCCTCCCATGCCGCCGCCAGGATCGCGACGCCTTTGTCGCGCGCGATGCGCCCCATGAACGACAGGACTTGCGCATTCTCCGGAATTCCCAGATCCTTCCGCAGCGCGACGGCCCGCTCACTCGCGGCGATGCTGAGGCTGAATCGCTCGATGTCGATCCCCGCGCACGATCCGTCGCCGATCGTCCCCAATTTTTCCGCGGGACAAAGTTTCAGTTCCGCCACCACCTGCTGCAGCGACGGACTCACCGTGTAAACCCGCGTCGCCAGCGCGCAACTCGTCCGCTCGGCCGCTTCCAGCACGCGGCGCCAGATCCCGCGGCGCGTCATCAACGGCAATCCGTGAATCGTGTAGACACGCACCGGAACTCCGGCGATCCTCGCCGCCGCCATTCCCAGCAGACCCGCTTTCGGCGTGTGCGCATGCACGACGTCCGGACGCACGCGACGCATCAGGCGCAGCAGCCGCCCGATCGAAGCGCAATCCGCCGCCGGATCCGGCCGCCGCTGCATCGGCACACGATGCGCGGCGATCCCCGCAAGATGCTCGACACCGCCGTGGTCCCCGCCCGGCGCGCACACCGCGTGGACCTGAAATCCGCTCTTCGCCAGCAACTGGATCTGCCGCGTGAAAAATCCCAGCGTCTCCGCGATGGTCGTGATCATCATCAGCCGCAGCGGCGCTGTCTTTCCACTGACCGTTTCGAGCACATCGCTCCACGCCGCCGTTTCGCCCGCCGACAGCCGTTCTTCGCGCGCCCGCAGCATCGCATAGCGCGCCGACGCCGCCACCAGAGCCGCATCGAAAATAGTCTTTGCGCCCTCGGCGATCGCCGCGCGATAGAACATCGCACGACCCGTCGTTTCCTGCCGGGCCTTCAAATACCGGACGCGTCCCAAGCGCGTGTGCAGCCGCTTCCGAAAGCCTCCGCGCATCTCGCGATAGCCGTACAGAATCTCCGGCAGATTCGCGAACCGGCTGTTCTTGTACGACCGGTACAGCAGCTCGACATCTTCA
>JAIQFJ010000144.1 GCA_020073325.1 Terriglobia bacterium
CCATTTGTCGGCGGGCATCCAGACTTCGAAGTGAATGAGGGATGCGTCGGTCGGCTTGAGGATCCCGTGAATTTCGCAGAAGGCCGGAAGATTCGTCATGGCGCGTCCGCCTTCGGGGATGAAGACGCTCGACATGGATTTGGCCGACGTGATCTGCGTATTCGGCAGTGCGAGCGAGGCAAGCCCTTCGCAATTCGCGGCGAAGGCGGCCGGGACGAGCAGGGCAGCAAGGAAGAGGCGCATCGGGGCTCCTGTGGCTCCGATCATTGTATTTCAACAAGCTGTAATCCTGCCGGATCGAAGCGCCGGCGATACGACTACTGGACGGCGATGAGTCCGCCGGGAAAGAACGGGAACCCGGGATAGACGCACGCGATCGGATTGTCGCCGCTCGGTGTCTGCGCGGGGACGGTCACGTTCATCTGATATAGCCCCGGGCTGATTAACGCTGCGGCGACGTTCGCCTGGAGCCCGGAGATCCAGCAGCGCGCCGTGAAGGGCAAGGTCGACGTTTGCGTGGAGGATCCCTCCGTCTGGGGGACCGAACCATTTAAGCCCATGGCATACGCCACCAGAATGATGGTCTCGCCGGCCTTGGCCGGAGTCGATTGGCCGGGAAAGAGACTGGCGGGTCCCATGAGGCTGAAATCCAAATGGCGGGCAACGACGTGTCCTTTGGTATCGAAAAGGGGAAACGTAGGGGAAAGGGAGACCTTCGTCACGACGAATGGCGCGCTCGAGATTCCGTTCCGCGTGACGATCACCTGAACCGGTCCCTGCGCGGAATCGAAAAGGGGCGACAGCACGTTGATCTGATCGGTAGCGCAGTTTGGATTCGTGACAGCGCTGCAATAGAAATAGATGTAGCCCGGCTTGCCATCTACTGTGACGCTATCGATCGCGCCGAGTTGAGTCGGCATTTTGCCGCTGGCGAATTCGGGAGCATCGCTCCAGTCGACGCCGGTTGAAAGAGTATTCGTCGGGGCCAGATTCGTTCCGTTGATCTGGAGCCACGTGTTGCTCGCGATGACCGGCGCACCGAAGGCTGTCTTGACTTGCGTGATGATCGGGGCACCCGCGGCCGCGGTGGTGATGGTTCCAGCGCCCTGGGCTCTGACCGTTGTATCCATGTCGGTAACGCTGCTGGTTGTGAAAGAGCCTGTCGCTCCCGCGAATGCTCCCGTTCCTCCACTCACGATCGAGGTCACGGACGACTTGCCGTTCGCATCGAGCGGAATCACGAGATTGAAGCTGTCGTTCGCGTTGAGCTTGAAAGTGATCGTGGCTTTTCCGTCCTGAGTGTCGGACGCCGTGGTGTTATCGACGCGGAACGTTCCGGTCACGGCTCCGAAGGGAGTGATGGTGCCGCTGACGGTCCCATTGGTGTACTCGCGCACACATCCTGGGCAACCTTGCGAGCCGTGGAAGTTGGTCAAGGTCAGCGCCGTGGTTTTTCCGCCGGCCGTCAGACTTCCCGAGCCCGTGATCGTGGCGCTCGCCCCGAATGCCAGACTCAGCGAGCCGGTGGCGCCTGCGTAGGCTCCGGTACCGCCCGTAATCTTGCCGCCTGAGAAAGTCCCGGGGTTCGTGAGCAGGTTGGGATCGTTCAGCGTGAAGCTTGCGGTAATGCTGTCGAGTGCGTTGAAGTAAAAGCCAGCGGTGACTTGGATCGGGGTCAGGATCGTCCCGTGGTCATTTGGCGCGATCGCGCTGATGTGCAGCGTCGCGTTGCCCAGCGGACCCACCGATCCGCTTTCAACATAGATAAATTCGTTCTCGAACGTATCCTGGCTGAACGTGATCGTGATGTCGCCAGTGATGTTGGTTGTGGTTTGCGCGATCGCGGCGATCGAGCTGGCGAGGATCAGGAATATGTTTCTCATGAGAATCTCCTTATTGAACGGCGATGACCGAGCCGGGAAACGTGAAGAGTCCGGCGTCGTTGCAGTGTATCGCGTTGTCACCGCTCGGCGTGCCTGGCGGCACCGTCACGTTCAACTGATACAGCCCGGGGCTGATCACAGCGGCCGCCACATTCGCCGGAACACCTGAAATTCTGCAAACAGGCGGGGACGAAATCGAACTCGACTGCGTGGCAGATCCCTCCGTGAGGTTGGCCAGGAATCCGAGACCGTAGGCGACCAGAATGATCGTTTCTCCCGCTTTGGCTGGAGTCGAAAGGCCGGGAAACAATGAAGCCGGTCCCATGAGGCTGAAATCCAGGTGCCGAGCGACTACGTGTCCTTGAACGTCAAACAGCGGAAGCGTCGGCGATAAACCTGTCTTGGTCACGATGAATGGAGCGCTCGCGACGCCGCCGGTTGTAACGACCACTTGCACTGGCCCCCTGGTGCGATCGAGCGACGAAAGCACGTTGATCTGATCGCTGGCGCAGCTTGGATTCGTCGCCGAACTGCAATAGAAGAAGATGTAAGCGGGTTTCCCATCGATGGTCACGCTGTCGATCGAGCCCAGTTTTGTGGGCATTTTGCCGCTGGCGAATTCGGGTGCATTGCTCCAGTCGACGCCACCGGGGGGAGTGGTCTTTGGCGCGAGATTCGTTCCGTTGATCTGGATCCAGGTATTTGCCGCGATGTCGCCGGCTCCGAAAGCGGTTTTCACCTGAGTAATGATGGGAGCGCCCGCGGCCGCGGTGACGATCGTTCCGGTTCCGGTCCCGCTGAACGTGCCATCGCCGTTATCCACAACATTCAGGTTGACGGTGCCGGTCGCCCCGGCGTAGGCACCGGTGCCTCCGCAAATCAGCATCGCAGGCACTACCGAGCCGCCCGGATTGACGGTAAGGAACAGCGTAATGCTGTCGTTGGCATTGAAGTTAAGCGTGACGGTCCCGAGCGACAGCGCCGTCTGGTCGGTGTTGCTGTTGGTGTTGTCGATTTTGAAGTTCCCGGTCACGGACCCGAGTGGATTGACAGTGCCGGTAATCGAGCCGCTGGAATAATCGCGTTCGTTGGACGAGCTGATCACACCTATGAAGCCCGTCAGCGTCAAAGGCGTCGTTTTTCCCGCCGCGGTGATGCTTCCTGATCCGCTCATCCCCAGACTGCCTTGGAGGTTAAAGTTCAGAGTCACCGAGCCCGTGGCTCCGGAATAGACGCCTCCCCCGCCGGTGATGGCGGCGTTCGAAAACGTGAAACCGGGACCCTTGGCAAAGTTCGGATCGTTGATCGACGCGCTAAGGTTGATGAAGTCGACCGCGTTGAAGTATAGGCCGCCGGTGAAGGTGATTGGCGAGCCGATCCCGTTGTCCACGATCGGCGCGGAGCCGCTCAGGCGCAGGTTTGCGCTACCGAGGGGCCCAGCCCGGCCGGTCTGAGCGATCACGTTGATACGCTCCGCGGTGTCGGCGACGGGGATGATCTTCAGGTTGAAGTTGACGTTGGTTGTCGTTTGCGCGAGCCCGGCAACGGCGCCGAGCAGTGCATAGGAAACGACAGACAAGAATCGAGCGTGTCTCATTTTGTGTCCTCCTCCCGTTAAACGGGTAGAACCGCTAGCCCCGTTTCGGAAATATTCGCAAGACTATATCACTTGGCGTAATCGGGGGGAATTTCGCGACACGGTCGCGTTAAAAAGGTGCGCGCCAGCGGAGGGCAGGGAATCGGGCGTAGTCGCGATCGAGGGTGATCCATTCGCAGCCGTGCTCGATGGCGAGGGCAGCGTACCAGGCGTCCGCTACGAAACTCCCCGATGCGTTTGCTTCGCGGCAGCACGTGCAGAAGATTCCCCAATGTGACGGCCCGGGCTGAATGATCTGGCTGTGTGGCTGGTCGACCAGGGTGTCGCAGAATCGGATCACTTCCGCGAGATCGTACGGTTCGGCGAAGATATGTGGAGCCGTTTAGAACCGAATCCAGCCACCGGAGATGCTCGCGATGCGCCTCTGCGTCGCGCCGGAATGCTTCAACAGAACGTTGACGTCGGGGAGGATCAATCGCGTCCTTCCATCAAATCGAGCAATGCGGCGCTATTGTTGAGATCGACGCCGGGCCGCAATCCACCGCCGCGGGTCGAAACGGGAATCTTCACGCGCCTGCGACGCGGGGACTCCCGCCGAGCCAAGACATTCCTGAGCCCTTCGGCTACGAGAGCGGTGAAGGTCGTTCCGCGGCGCTGAGCCTCGCGCTTGGCTTTTCGGAGGAGGTCGTCCTCAAGGCGGATCGTCGTGCGCTCCATATGTCCAGACATATAGTAGCAGGGCTCAAACGGGCGGAATATTGTGTTGACCCTCAATTCTGAGAGCCCGTCCCCACCCTAGAGACTTCAATTCATGTTTCCCGTTCCCGTCGTTCTCTAATCCATCTACTGAGCGCTACTCCATCGAATTGCCACTACCACAGTTGAAAAAGTTCGGCGATGGGAACCCGGTCGGGTAGTAGCCGCAAAACATCGTCTTGTGCGACTTTCCGAAAATGTCTTTGTACTCGATCCGGCCTCGCACGTAGACGCGGATTTTGGCTGCCTCTAGCCCATCGATCACATCATTAGAGACCGAAGCGGAACTGTAAAACACTTCATTATTGTTTGGAGCTACGACCCCGCGGTCTTTGCTCGGTGCTGTCTTGAGCATATGATCCTCGCCGTCTCCGACGCTGATTTCAGGGAGCGTAACTTCAAGGGCCGGTGTTTTTCCGCTATTGAACGTATTCACCGAGATTTGTATCGGGTGGTTGATTGTTAAGGCATGCGTCAAAGTAATATCTTTGACGCCAAGCCAGGCGCGCTGGTCTGTCCTCGACATCTCGATGCTTGCGTCGAGGGCAGTTCCTGTCAGCCTTATTTGCTGGCAAGAGAAATAGTTGCCCGTGATGTATGTGATCAGCATAAGGCCTGTGAAAATCGCTATAGACCTGTCAGCCCAATGCGGCCTGTTGCTCGATCCGTTGGTGGTTGTCTTGTCCTGATTCAATCCCGTGGTCTCCTTCGCGAACACGGCCTAGCGGTTGCCGCGCGAGACGCGGGCCTGGCGAACCCTGGAATTCCGTCGCGCGGAGCGTTCATGGGCGAACCAACCCTCATGCTATCGTGAATCTTTCAACGAAAATATGGCAACTCCTACATCCGCAACATCCACCCCCATCACGGTCGCGCATGGCGACGGGATCGGGCCTGAGATTATGGGCGCGACGCTCCATATTCTGAAAGAAGCCGGAGCGAGGCTCGAGATTGAGACCATCGAAGTCGGCGAGAAGGTTTATCTTTCCGGCAATACCTCGGGCATTCTGCCGAGCGCTTGGGAATCGCTGCGCCGGACCAAGGTTTTCCTGAAAGCTCCGATCACGACGCCGCAGGGTGGGGGATATAAGTCGCTCAACGTGACGACGCGCAAGATGCTGGGCCTGTATGCCAACATCCGGCCGTGCGTTTCCTACTATCCCTTCGTGCGGACCAAGCATCCGGTGATGGATGTGGTCATCGTGCGCGAAAACGAAGAGGATCTGTACGCGGGCATCGAGTATCAAACCTCGACCGACGAGATGCAGGCGTTGAAGGTGATCACGCGGCCGGGGACGGAAAAGATCGTCCGCTACGGGTTCGAATACGCGCGGCAGTACAACCGCAAGAAGGTCACCTGCTTCACGAAAGACAACATCCTCAAGATGACCGACGGGTTGTTCCACAAGATTTTCGACGAAATCTCGCCGGAATATCCGGAGATCGAAAAAGAGCACTGGATTGTCGACATCGGTGCGGCGAAGCTGGCCGATACGCCGGAGGCGTTCGACGTGATCGTGATGCCGAACCTCTATGGCGACGTGCTCAGCGACGTGGCGGCGCAGATCGCGGGCTCGGTGGGACTCGCGGGATCGTCGAATATCGGCGATCAATGCGCGATGTTTGAAGCAATCCACGGATCGGCTCCGCGGCGCGCGGGACAGAACATGGCGAATCCGTCGGGATTGCTGCAGGGCGCGATTCTGATGCTGGTCCACATCGGGCAGATCGACATCGCGGAGCGCGTGCAAAACGCCTGGCTGCGGACGATGGAAGACGGCATCCACACCTACGACATTTTCACCGAAGGCAAGAGCAAGCAGAAGGTGGGGACGAAGGAGTTCGCCGAGGCCGTGGCTGCACGGCTCGGGCAGAAGCCGGAGACGCTGAAGGCGGTGCATTATTCGGCGAAGACCTCGGTGAAGCGCCCGATTGCGGCGCGGCCGTCGCCGAAGAAGGAACTGGTCGGCGTCGACGTCTATATCGAGTGGCCGACGCGGATCGCGACCACGCTGGCGGAAAAGATCAAGGCGGCGGACGGCGACGGCTTGTCGCTCGAGATGATCGCGAATCGCGGAGTCAAGGTATGGCCCGACGGGTCGCCCGAAACGTTCTGCACGGACGCGTTTCGCTGCCGCTTCATGGGCACGGGTGTGACGCCGAAGCAGGTGATCGCGCTGCAGCAGCGCATCGCGGACCTGGCGCTCGAGATCGCGATGACCGAAAATCTGCGCAACTACGACGGCAAGGCCGGGTTCACGCTGGCCCAGGGTCAGTAACATGGCCGAGGTGAAACCGCTGGTCGGGGTCATCATGGGCAGCAAGTCCGACTGGGACACCATGAAGGCGTCGACGGAAACGCTGGCGAAGTTCGGCGTGCCGTGCGAGGCTCGCGTGTTGTCGGCGCATCGCAGCCCGGCGCTGACGGCGGAGTACGCGTCGTCCGCCGAATCGCGCGGACTCGAAGTGATCATCGCGGCGGCGGGAGGCGCGGCGCACCTGGCCGGCGTGATCGCTGCGCATACGATTCTTCCGGTGCTCGGCGTGCCGATCGAAAGCGCGTCGCTCAAGGGACTGGATTCGCTGCTATCCACCGTTCAGATGCCCGGCGGCATTCCGGTGGGGACTCTGGCGATCGGGAAGCCCGGCGCCACCAATGCCGCGATGCTGGCGGTGGCGATTCTGGCGGTCAGCCGTCCGGAACTGCGTGAAAAGATCCGTCAATTCCGGGCCGAGCAGGCCGAAAAGATCGCCAGGGAGACGCTGGCCAGTTAGTACCGTTGTTCTACGCAGTTTTTAGAACCAGTTGAAGTACCAAATCGCTATTCCGGCGCCGTCTGCGCGAGATAAGAATGGATCTCATGCCAGCCGGCCCCTTCGTCGATTATTACGAGACCTTGCAGATCAGCCCGAACGCCGATCAGGACACGGTGCATCGTGTGTACCGGCTGCTCGCCCAGCGTTTCCATCCCGATAATCGGGACACGGGAAACACCGAAATTTTCCGGCAACTGACCGAGGCCTACCAGGCGCTGAGCGACCCGGAGCGCCGCGCCGGCTACGACGTTCATCACCGCGAGGCGCGGCGGTTGACGTGGAAGATTTTCGATCAGTCCAATGCCGACGCGTGTTTCGAATCGGAACGATGCAAGCGCCAGGGCGTCATCACGCTGCTGTACCGCAAGCGGCTGATGTCGCCCGACCAGCCGACACTGACGCTGCGCGAGTTCGAGGAATTGCTGGCGGTCCCCAAGGAGCACCTGGAGTTCAGCCTGTGGTACTTAAAAGAGGCTCAGTGCGTGCAGCGGACCGATAATGGGCGCTACTCGATTACGCTGAAGGGCGTCGATCTGGCGGAAGAATTGAGCGAGCGGCGTCCGGAGCCGCTGCAATTGATCACAGCGGCGACGCGCGTCGCCTGATTCTTACTGCACCATCGCGCCGTAGACCATGTCGCGCAGATAAGCCATATAATGCTGCAGCGAGCGCGGCGACTGGATCATGAACACCACGAACATGTCTTCTTTCGGGTCCACCCAGAAGATGGTTCCGGCGACGCCGTTCCAGTGGTATTCGCCGGCGGATCCGATGTAGGGAGCGCCGCCGTTCGTTTTGCGCACGGCGAATCCCAGTCCGAACCCGTAGCCGACTCCGGGCAGATACAGCGGACCCGGGGTAATTCCGTCGGTGTGATCGGACGTCATATAGGCGACCGTCCTGGGGCTCAGAATACGCTTGCCGTCGAACTGGCCGCCGTTCAGCATCATCTGGAGGAAGCGCGAATAATCCGTTGCGGTGCTGATCATGCCGCCGCCGCCCGACTCCCATTTTCCGGCGACGCGCGGATCGCCGATGGTGGCGTCGATGCCGACGGTGCGGTCGTTCGGAAACGGCTCGGCGATGCGCGACTGCCTGGCTTTATCTGTGGCGTAGAAGGCAGTGTCCTTCATGCTCAGCGGATCGAGGATACGCTGTTTCTCGTATTCGTAGAGCGATTTGCCGGAAACCACTTCGACGACGCGGCCCAGAATGTCGGTCGAGTGGCTGTAATCCCAGGTGGTGCCGGGCGGATAGGCGAGCGGGAGCTTGGCGATGCGCTCGGCGAATTCGGCGTTGGTGTAGTCGCCGTGCATGACGCCGGCTTCGACATAGGCTCGCTTGACCATGGAATTGCCGAAGAAGCCGTAGGTGATTCCCGAGGTGTGGCGCATCAGGTCCTGAATCGTGATCGGACGGCGCGCCGGAACCACGTCGAGCGCCGGTTTGCCGTCGTTCTCGCCCGGTTTTTCGACGCCGACCTTCATCTGCGCGAAGGCGGGAATATAGCGCGAAACGGGATCGCTCAACGCGAATTTTCCTTCTTCCAGAAGCGTCATGGCCGCGACGGTCGTGATCGGCTTGCTCATCGAATAGATGCGGAAAATGGAGTCCGTCGCCATGGGAGCCTTCGTGCCGGGGTCCTGCACGCCGACGGCGTCGAACATGACGATTTTTCCGTGGCGCGCGATCAGCAGGACGGCTCCGGGGACGGTTCCTTTGGCGGCGTCCCCGGCCAGGACCTGTTTGATGTGATCCAGCTTTTCGGCGGAGAATCCGGCGTCGGCGGGCTTGACGCGCGGAAGGCTCTGGGCCTGCGCGGAAACGAACAGGAGCAGCAGCGCGGAAAGCAGCGTGGCAAATCTCGTTACGGTGAGTTTCATAGAATTTATCGATTCTAGCGCAGGTTCGGGCCGCCGCCATCACTGGCGTGGATCCGGGTCACGCCGCTCTTCGGTGGCGGAGTCGGATCAGGATCAATCGCAGCGCGGCCATGGTGGGGACCGAAAAGAACATGCCGGGGACGCCCAGGAGTTGTTCGCCCGCCAGCACGCCGAAGAGCACCAGCAGCGGGTGCAGCTCGACACCGGCGCTCATCAGGTACGGGTTCAGAACATAGTCCTGGAAGATGCGATAAATCGCCAGGAAAATGACGATCAGGACCAGATGGCCGAATCCGGACACAGCCACGGTCATGACGATCACGACGGCTCCCGCCAGCGGTCCGATCGCGGGGATAAATTCGAGCACGGCGGCGAGGCCCGCGAGCAGCACCGGGTACGGTCCGCCGATCACGGCGAGGAAAATCGAATAGAAAGTGAACGTGGCGAGCGACAGCACCACCAGCGCGCGGATGTATTGGGCGAGCAACAGGTGAATGTCGGAAAAAATGTTGTCGACCAATTCGCGGCGGCGCGGATCGAAGCTGTCGACGATCGCGTCGTGCATGTGCGTCCCGTCCTTCAGGAAAAAGAAGCTGAGGATCGGAATGAGAATCGCGCCGAGCACGCTCCCGATGCCGCGGATCAGGCTGGTTCCGGCAGCGGCGAGCCGGGGACCGATCTGCTGGCCGAAGTCGGAGAACCAGTCGCGCAGTAATGACGTCACCTGCACGCGGAATGGCTCGAGCCAGCGGGGGAAGGGAAGATTACCGAGCGGATCGCCTTTGAGCGCGTCGGGCAGCCGGGCCGCAAGCGTTGCCGCTTCGTCGGAGATGCGGCTGCCGATGGGCACGAGGGTGGCGGCCAGGGCGGCGATCAGCGCGATGTAAACCAGCGCCAGCGAGGCGACGCGCGGCACGCTGGCTGGAAAGATTCGCTCGACGAAATTCACAACGGGAGCCAGCAGGTGCGCAAAAATCAGCGCCAGCGCGAAGATAATCAGCGTGCGGCCGATGTTGTAGATGACGAGGAGAACCAGCGCGAACAGAAACAGCGTCCATGCCGCTTGTAGGGTGCGCCGGTCGATTCCTAACACTCGGTCCTCAAGTTACCATACGAGCCGGCCCAACGGATTCGCCGCGCATGAACACAACAAGAGCCCGCCGCGATCAGATTACTATAACAATGAGTGGCTCAGAATCCAGCGGAACACATGCGCGCGCTGGTCGCCGGTTTACAGGATCTGGAAGACAGGATCAAACTCGGCGGCGGCGCCAAGAAAATCGAGAAACAGCATAAGGAAGGGAAGCTTACAGCGCGGGAACGAATCGCGAAGCTGATCGATCCGGGAACAAGTTTCCTGGAGATTGGTTTATTGGTCGCGTATAACCAGTACGACGGCCAGGCTCCGGCGGCGGGGGTCGTCACGGGGCTCGCCAGGATCGAAGGGCGGCCTTCGGTGATCGTCGCCAATGACGCGACCGTAAAAGCCGGTGCGTGGTGGCCGGAGACGATTCACAAAATTCTGCGGGCGCAGGAAATCGCCATGCGCAATCGCATGCCGATCGTCTATCTGGTGGATTCGGCGGGCGTCAACCTGCCGTATCAGGACGGAATTTTTCCGGGCCAGTACGGCGCGGCGCGGATTTTTTATTACAACTCCCTGATGCGGCGGAAACTGCATGTCCCGCAGATCGCGGCGGTGATGGGGATGTGCATCGCGGGCGGCGCGTATCTGCCGGCGCTTTCCGACGTGATCATCATGGTGGAGGGCACCAGCTTCATGGGGCTCGGCGGACCGAATCTCGTCAAGGGCGCGGTCGGCCAGGTGGTGGACGCGGAGTCGCTCGGCGGAGCGTCGCTGCATACGAAAACCAGCGGAGTCGCGCATTATTCGGCGAAAGACGACGCGGCGTGCCTCGCGATGATCCGGACGCTGATGCGCGAAAATCCGGAGCCTGCGGCGGTTCCGAAGGGGAAGGCGCCCGCGAAATCGGCGGACGGGCTTTACGATCTGATGCCCGCCGATCACCGGCTGCCGTACAACGTCGAAGAAGTGATCGCGCGCATCGTCGACGCGGACGATTATCTGGAATTTCAGCCGGAGCACGCGCCGGAGATGCTGTGCGCGAATGCCCGGCTGAACGGCCGCGCGATCGGTGTGATCGCGAACCGGCGCGGATTTCTGAAGACCAAGGGCGGTCCGCGAATCGGCGGAATTGTGTATACCGAAAGCGCCCGCAAGGTCGCCTACTTCGTCGAGAATGCCGAGCGGCACAGCCTGCCGCTGCTCTACCTGCAGGACGTTTCAGGATTTATGGTCGGGGTCGAGGCGGAAAGCGACGCGATCATCCGGGCCGGCGCCGAAATGGTGGAATCAATGGCCTGCGCTTCGGTTCCCAAGGTTATCCTGACTCTGAACCATGCCAGCGGCGCCGGTTATTACGCGATGGCGGGCCAGGGCTTCGATCCGCATTTCAGTTTCGCGTGGCCCACGGCGCGGATCGGCGTGATGGAGGGCGATTCGGCGGTGCAGGCCGTGC
The DNA here is from genome assembly GCA_020073325.1 of Terriglobia bacterium. Lineage (GTDB taxonomy): Bacteria > Acidobacteriota > Terriglobia > Bryobacterales > Bryobacteraceae > Palsa-187. Next base: position 11,477 of record JAIQFJ010000144.1, read on the forward strand.
ACGGGCCGGATCTGGCGAAGTACAAAGCGTCCGGCGAAGCGATTCCCGAGGATCTGCAGAAGCGGATCGAACAGACCCGCGGCGATTATGAAAAATGGCTGGACGCGCGCCACGCGGCCGCGCGCGGGCACGTCGACGCGCTGATCGATCCGCTCGAAACCCGGCGGATTCTGTCGTTTGCGTTCGAAGCCGCCACGGCCTACGGAAATCGGGCGCATCTGGCGATAGAAACCCTATGAGCCTGCGCGTCGAACAGGACGGCCGCTTGTGCCGCATCGCTTTTGCGATTCCTGAAAAACGCAATGTGCTGGATGCGGAGGCGTGCCGCGCGCTGCTGCGTGAGATTATCGACGCGGCCGCCGCCGATCAGACCGGCGCGATTCTGCTGGAAGCCGACGGCCCGGTGTTCTGCGCGGGTGCCGAGCCGGACTCGGGCGATCTGTTCACCATTCGCGAACGGATCGCGAAGCCGATTGTCGCGGCCGTGCAAGGCGTCGCGATTTCAGGCGGTCTCGCGCTGGTGGCCAACGCGCACGTGGCGATCGCGGCGCAGGGAACCAGCTTCGGGCTTACCGACATCCGCGAAGGAAAATGGAGTCCCGTTATTTTCCGCGCCATCGCCAATGCGGTGGGCGATCGGCGCGCGATGGAATTGGGACTTACAGGCCGCGTCTTTTCGACTCCCGATGCATTGGCCTGGGGCCTGGTGCATTCCGTGGCCCCGGCCTTCGAACTGGACGATCGCGCCACGGAGATCGCGACGGCGCTGGCGAATGCGAATCCGGCCGCGGTGCGCGAGGCGCTTAGTCGAACAGACCGGCAGGGGTGAACTCGATCTCCGCGAACTCGAATTGCGCAACCTCGATCAGTCCCCGCGTATAGACGTAGAGGTTATTCAACGGTAAACCGGCTCCGGTTCCCAGTCGAAATGAGTGGTCAGATACTGATCAGGCGCATTGGTCGCCATCGAATCAGAGAATAGCTCAGCTTCTGCGATCTATAATGCAGCAATGCGAACGCTCCGAGCCCTTCTTCTGCTTCTCCCGTTGATCGCGACTGCTCAACGTCGTCCCGCGCGCGAGCCCGGTCAGCCGGCGGTGCTCAAGCCGGCGCGCGTTTTTGACGGCGAGTCGATGCACGAAGGATGGATGGTCCGCGTGAACGGAGATCGCATCGAGGCCGCAGGCCCGAACGTCGACGCGACGGGCGCGAAAGTGATCGATCTGCCCGGTACGACTCTGATGCCCGGGCTGGTCGAGGGACACTCGCACATTCTTCTGCACGCCTATAATGAAACGCCGTGGGCCGACCAGGTGCTGCATGAAGGGCTCGCGCTGCGCGTCGCGCGCGCCACGAATCACCTTCGCAATACGCTGATGGCCGGATTCACCACGGTCCGCGATCTGGGCACCGAAGGCGCAGCGTATGCCGATGTCGAACTGAAGCAGGCGGTGAACCAGGGAATCATCCCCGGCCCGCGCATTCTCGCTTCGACGCGCGCGATCGTCGCCACCGGCAGTTATCAGCCCAAGGGATTCGCGCTCGAATGGAATGTTCCCCAGGGCGCGGAAGAGGCGGATATCGACAGCATCTCGCGCGTGGTGCGCGATCAGATCGGCCACGGCGCGGACTGGATCAAGCTGTACGGCGATTATCGCTGGGGCCCGCAACCCGGCGCGCATCCGACGTTTTCGATCGACGAAATGAAGCTGGCTGTCGAGGCTGCCAAGAGCGCGGGCGTGCCGGTCGCGGTCCACACGGCGACGCCGGAGGGAATGCGGCGCTCGATTCTCGCGGGCGCCGAAACCATCGAGCATGGCGATCAGGGCACGCCCGAGGTTTTCAAAATGATGGTGGAGCATCACGTGGCGCTTTGTCCGACGCTGACGGCCGGATGGTCGACGGCGCAATATGCGGGATGGAACGGCAAGGCTCCGGAGCCCGCCGGGATCCAGCGCAAGCGGGCGAGCTTCAAAGCCGCGCTCGACGCGGGCGTCACGATTATCAGCGGCAGCGACGTCGGCGTCTTCAATCATGGCGAAAACGCGAAGGAAATCGAGCTGATGGTCGATTACGGGATGCCAAAGATTGCCGCGTTGAAAGCGGCAACCTCGGTGGCGGGCAAGGTCCTGCATATGGAGATCGGCGAGGTGAAGACAGGCATGCTGGCCGATCTGATTGCGGTGGATGGCGATCCGACCAGCGACATCACGGCGCTGCGTCGCGTCAAGTTCGTCATGAAGGGCGGGACGGTTTACAAGCAATAGCGACGAGTCTGTGGGAAAAATATCAGCGTTGGCCGCTCCCTTTGGTCGCGGTTCATTCAAAGTTGTCGATGGCGCGGGCGCGACAATGAACCGCGACCAAAGAGAGCGGCGGGCATCGAGTTTTCACGCAGACTCCGACGGGGATTATGTGACGGCCGTGCAAGCCCAGCCCGTGAAGGCGGGGGCTCAATGTTCATGGAGGCAAAATGTCGAAGATCGCGACAGCACTCTTTTGCATCGTCATGTCGAACGCGCAAGACCTGAAACTTCGCGGCGACCGTTTTCAGCCGCTCACTTATTCCGAACTGACTCCGGAGCAGAAGACGATGGCCGATCACGTCCTCTCCGGCGAGCGCAAGAGCATGGACGGTCCGTTCAATGCCTACCTGCGCAGCCCGCAGATGGGCGACATCGCCCAGCAATTCGGCGCGTATCTGCGGTTCCATTCGTCGGTCCCGCGCAAGCTGAACGAGATGGCGATCATCATCACGGCGCGATACTGGAACGCGCAGTTCGAATGGTACGCGCATCATCGCTACGCGCTCGAAGCGGGGCTCAGTCCCGCCATCGCGGACGCCATCGCTGCGGGAAAACGTCCGGCGTCGATGCAGGCGGACGAACAAGCGGTCTACGACTTCTGCACGGAATTGCTCAACTCGAAGCAGGTTTCCGACAAGACGTATGGTGCGGCGAAGAAAACGCTGGGCGAGCGCGGAGTGGTCGACCTGATCGCCGTCCTCGGCTACTATCATTTCGTCTCGATGGTCCTGAACGTCGACCGCTA
>JAIQFJ010000573.1 GCA_020073325.1 Terriglobia bacterium
ATGGATGTCCTTATTGCTCGTTTTCGCGCTGGTGGTTCCGATGTTCGCCCAGAACGCGTCGAGCGACGACAAGATTTACGACCAGGTCCGGCAGAAGCTCGCCAACGACCCGGACGTGAAGGGCGCGGGCTTTAACGTCACCGTGAAAAATGGAGCGGTGACGCTCGAAGGCACCGTGCACGATGAGCACGCCAAGGAAAAGGCGGAAAAGATCGCCAAAAAGGTGAAGGGCGTCACCAGCGTCATCAATAAGCTGAAGCTTTTCGGAACCTAGCGCCGCGGGGCAGGGCGAAAACCGAATTTTCTAAGTCGATCTCCCGAATGTAACGCTTCATTCGCGATGCTAATCTGACAGCTCACCCGACCGAGGAGTTGTCATTTTGGATCGAGCGTTGTTGTGCGGCGCCATTGCCGCCGTGCTGTGCACGTGCGCGTGCGGCCAGCTTCTGCCGGACATCAAGCGGGCCGAGCCGTTGATGCGCGAGGCTCGCTCGCCCGGCGGAAGCGGCATTTTCTATCACACCGGCCCTGTCATGGCCGGTGGCGTGAACATCTATTACATCTGGTACGGCGACTGGAGCGCGGACGCAACCGGCGCGGCCCTGCTCACAACGCTCGCGCAGTCCATGGGAGGATCGCCGTACTTCAACATCAACACGACGTATCACGCGATGATGAACGGTCGCGATACGGCGGTTCAGAACGTGGTCCACTACGCGGGCTCGGCCAGCGATGCTTATTCGCAAGGGAAGTATCTTTCGAGCGCCGCGACGCCGCAGATCGTCGCCGACGCGATCGTCAGCGGAAAGCTTCCGGCGGATCCGAATGGCATCTATTTCGTGCTGGGGTCGGCGGATGTGAGCGAGAACGGATTCTGCAAGACCAGTTGCGGATGGCACGGCTCGCAGACGGTGCGGGGAGTGGATATCAAGTTCGCGTTCGTGGGGAATCCCGCGACGCAGTGCATTCACTTTTGCAGCCTCTTCGGCCCGAATTTTCCGCCGCCCAACGGCGATGCGGGCGCGGATGCAATGACCTCCATCATCGCGCATGAGCTGAGCGAGAGCGTCAACGATCCGCACATGGACGCGTGGTTCGACCTGAACGGCGACGAGTCTGCGGATAAGTGCCAGTGGACCTTCGGCACGATGAATCGCGTGCCCGTGGGTCAGCCCAATTCTTACGGAGTGTACAACGTGACGCTGGGCGGGAAGAATTTTCTGCTGCAGCAGAACTGGGTGAATGCGGCAGGCGGCTATTGCGCGATGAGCTATTGATGAAAGTATTCTGGACGGCGCTGGCGGGGATTCATCTTCTGGCGGGACAATCCGTCGATTCGAGCGGCAGCGCCGCGCTCAAAGGGACCTACCGGTTCCGCGAGGTCGCGATCGTGAATTTCGATTCCGCGGGCAAGCCTGCCGAGACGGCGGCGGCCTTCGGCACGATCGTTTTCGACGGCGCGGGCCGCTACGCGGTGAATGGAACGGTTCGCGATACCGCAATCTCGAACGGAGCCGCGCAGCCGCTGGCGAGCTATGGCTCCTATGCGATCTCCGCGAGCGGATCCGGCCGCATCACCAATCCACTGAATCCGCTGGATCCCTCGAGCCTGATTTACGGGGCCGTGGGGCAGGGAATTTTCATCGGCAGCAGCACTGAAGGCATGGGGAACAATCTGTTCATCGCGATTCCGGCCGGCGCGGCGGCGGATTCGGCGGCGTCCTATGCCATCGGCTTGCTGGACTTCAGCGCGCCCTCGAACGGAGTGGTGCAGCTTTCGGCGCAGAGCGCCGCAGGCAAAACAATGTTCGCCTCGGCCGACGAAAAGTACGCGCTGGGCTGGACTCCGGGCGGCTTCGACGTGCTGTTCGGAATCAAGGCCGCGTCCGATCCGCTGCGCGGCGTCTACTACATCGCGGGACTTCAAAATGTTCCCGGCTCGACCGATTCGTGCGGCGCGGTTAATTCGTTTTACGGATCGCTGATCGCCGATGGCGCGGGAAATCAGATTGTGCATCAGCGGCTCGCGTCGCCGCTGTGCTACGTGATGGATTTCGAAACCGACGACCGTATCGTCAACGACGGCTCGCGTTTTGTTGCCGGCGCAGGCGGCGCGGTCTTCATGGGGATCGGGACAGCGGGAGTGTTGTCGCTGACGATCGGAGTGCGGGCCGACAATTTGCGGGGATCGGGAGTCTTCCTGCATCCGCTCGGGGTGGCCAATGCCGCAAGCTTCGCGCCGGTGACGGCGAGTATCGCGCCGGGCGAAATGATCGCGCTTTCCGGAAGCGGACTTTCTCCGGAATCGAAAGCGATCGAGGGCGGCCAGACGTTTCCGAAAACGCTGAGCGGCGTGCGCGTCGTCATCAATGGAATCGACGCGCCGATCTACTATGTGAGCCCCACGCAGATCGCGGCCATCGTGCCGTATGCGACTCAAATCGGACCCGCCTCGATCCAGGTGATGAACAACGGCGCTGCGTCGAACATGGTCACTGCGTTCGTCGCGGCGGCGGCCCCCGGAATTTTCACGCAGCAGGCTAACGGCCTGGGCTACGCGGCAGCGATTCATGCAGCAACCGGCGCGCCGGTGACCGCGGCGAATCCGGCGATGGCGGGAGAATATGTTGCTCTCTTCGCCACCGGTCTGGGCACGGTGACTCCTGCTATTGCCGAAGGTGCAGTCGCGTCGCTCGCGGCCGCGGATCATCGCATTACGGTGCGATTCGACGACTACGGAAATGCGTCGTTTCGCAATGGCAAGGTGACCTACGCCGGACTCGCGCCGGGGCTGGCCGGTTTGTATCAGATCAACGTCCAGGTCCCGGCTGGAGTCGGTCCCGGCGACGTGTATCTCGAAATCGCCGCGGACGGAGTGGACGTGAATCAGGTGACGATCCCGATCGGAAAAAACGAGTAAGCTTCCAGGCGGTTTCGAAAGCGGCGCTAGCCATTCGCTGGCGCTCGTGGTTC
>JAIQFJ010000574.1 GCA_020073325.1 Terriglobia bacterium
AAGCCCCGCCAGTAAGAGTCTGTGTGAAAACTGAACGTTCGCCGCTTCCTGCGGTCGCGGTTCATTGCCGGCATCCCGCTGAATCAGCCGTTTAAGGAACCGCGACCGCAGGAAGCGGCCGACGCCGATCATTTTCACACAGACTCGTAATGGAGGGGAAACGCTCGCCAATCAGGATCTCTGGGGAACAACGACTTCCACAAATTCCGCAAACACCTCGTTCGACACCATCACTCCGCGACTCGTCAGCCGCAGCCGGCCGCCGGCCGATTCCAGCAACCCGTCCGCGATGAATCCCCGGATCGCGTCCTCAAACGGCTCCCACGACCCTTCGATTCCCTCCCCCAGCCGCAGCCCCAGAAAAAACCGCTCGCCGACCGGATCCGCCGCGACACGCTCCGGCGACCCCGCGCCTTCCACATACGCCGCCGCCGATTCCGCATTCTGCCATCGCCATAGGCCGTCGAACGAGTGCGCGTCCGCGCCGAACCCCAGATACGGCTCACGCTTCCAGTACTTCAAGTTGTGCCGCGACTCAAACCCAGGCCGCGCGAAATTCGAAATTTCGTACCGGACCAGCCCCATCGACGCCAGCCGCTCCACAGCGACCTCGTAAAATTCCGCGATCTCGTCATCCTGCGGCACATCCGACGCGCCATAGCGCTTCCCGCCGAGCAGAATTTCGTGACCGAGCCGGCTATCGTCATCCACCTCCAGCATGTACACCGACGCATGCGGCGCACCGATTTTTTCCAGCCAGTCGAGCGATTCCTTCCACGACTCGCGCGTCTGTCCCGGCAGCCCCGCAATCAGGTCCAGATTGATCGACGCGATCCCAGCCGCCCGCAGCACCGCGACCTCATCGGCCACCACCTGCGCTGTGTGTTTCCTTCCCGTCCGGGCAAGTTCCCGCGCAACGAACGACTGCACCCCGAGGCTCACTCGATCGATCCCGGCCCGCCGCCAGGCTTCCGCCTTTTCGCGAGAAATGGTCCCCGGAGCCGCCTCGATGGTCGCTTCGCTCCACGGACGGCCAGGAATTTTTTCCAGAAACACCGCCGGATCGATCAGACTGGGCGTCCCGCCGCCCAAATAAACCGTTTCCGGGGTCCAGGACCACTCCGTGCGATGCAATTCCGCCCGGACCGCGTCTATATAGCGAACTTCCAGGTCGCGGGGGAACACGCCCGAGGCAAAATTGCAGTACGTGCACTTCTGGGAGCAGAACGGATAGGAAATGTAGACGCCCGCCATTACACCGTCACGATCTTAAGATAACGTGTTTTTTGCGACTTCCGTCCATGTAGCGCCATCTGTTACCCTTGGACGTTCGTCCGTCAACTGAATGGAACCGGCCTGTATCCGACACACCGACCTCCCCGGCACCTCACGGCTCTTTGCCGATTTCACCTATCATTTCGATCGTGTTGCGCGATTCTACCGCCATAATCCGCACGACCCGGCCGCGCTCGAAGCGGCCGCCGCCCAGGTGAACTATCCGGACGAGCGCCGCGCCGCCATGGTCCGCGCGCTGGTCGCCCAGAACGGCGAGACCGAATCTCTGCGCCGGCTGGCAGAGCCCGGAACCGTAGCGATCGTCACCGGCCAGCAAGTCGGATTGTTTTCAGGACCGGCCTATACCGTTTACAAAGCGATTACGGCCGCGCGCCTCGCCCGCGAACTGACGGCGCGGGGGACGCCTGCTGTCCCGATCTTCTGGCTCGCCACCGAAGATCATGATTTCCCCGAGGTCAATCACGCCTGGATCTTCGGTCCCGCGCATGAACCGGTAATGGTTGAGGCGCCCGGCGAAACGAATGGCCGCCAGCGGCCGGTCGGCGGAATCGTACTCGAACAACCGCCCGTCGAGGCCCTGGCGTCAGCGCTGGCCGGATTTCCGCACAGCGAAGAAGTGATCGCCCTGGTTCGGGAAGCCTACCAGCCCGGCGTCACGATGGGCGAGGGATTCCGCGCGCTGGTGAAAAAACTTCTCGCGAAGCTCGACCTGATCTTTCTCGATCCGCTGGATCCCGCGATTCGCGCGATCAGCGCTCCCGTGGTCGCCGAAGCGCTGGGTGCGGCTCCGGAACTGAAAAAGCGCCTGCTCGCGCGGAACCGTGAACTGGAATCGGCCGGATATCACGCCCAGGTTCATCTGGAGGAAAAGACCTCGCTGTTCTTCCTGCTCCAGAACGGCGAGCGCGTTCCTTTGCGACGCGCCAACTCCGATTTCACCGACCTGCGCGATCGCGCCGCCGAGGTTTCGCCCAACGCGTTGCTTCGCCCCGTCGTGCAGGATTATCTCTTGCCCACCGTCGCCTACATCGGCGGGCCCGCCGAGCTCGCCTATCTGGCGCAGGCTGAAGTCATTTACGATCGTCTGCTCGGCCGGATGCCGGTGGTCATGTCGCGCACCAGTTTCACGCTGCTCGAGCCGCGCACCGAAAAACTGCTCAAGCGCTACCGCCTGGCGGTTCCCGAAACTTTCGTCGATCCCGAACATCTGCGCGAGCGCATCGCGCGTTCGCTGGTCCCCGATGCGGTGGAGCGCGCCTTCGCCGACGCCCACGACGGCATGACGCACAACATCGACTGCCTCCATGCGGAGCTGGAGCGCTTCGACCACACGCTGGCCGATTCGCTGAAGAACGCAAAGACCAAGATGCTCTATCAGCTCGAAAAGACGCGCCGCAAAATCGAACGCGAGACGATGCGACGCGACGAGCGCGCCGCCGCGGAAGCGCGCTACCTGTCGGGCCTGCTGTTCCCGCACCGTCATTTGCAGGAGCGTTTTTATTCGATCCTGCCGTTCCTGGCCAAGCACGGTGTGGATTTAATCGACAATCTGTACGACGCCGCCCAGCTCGATTGCCCGGATCACCACGTCTACACGATTTGAGCGCCGGTCAGGCAACCCGCTCCTTGCAGTCGCGGCTCTGTGTCGGGGTTAGCGGCAACTTGATGATTCTGCGC
>JAIQFJ010000145.1 GCA_020073325.1 Terriglobia bacterium
GTATTGTTATCGCGCGGATCGACGGCGATGGCGTTGATCCTGCCCGCGGTGGCGGCGACGGTTCCGCCTCCGGTCGGTTGAGGACCGATCTGCGTCCAGTTCTGCGCGTCGGCGGTTAAGGCCAGGCGCGAATCGCGCGGGCGCTGCGCCGCTGCCTGTTGCCTTCGCGCGCGCGCCGCCTGATCGATCCGATTGAGCTGAGTGATCGCGTTGAGACGCGCGCCGGGCGGAATCGTGCCGAGCGGGAACGCCCGCTGGCTATAAAACCAGGCCTGTCGAGCCGCCTGATCTTCATCCGGCTCCGGTGGCGGATCCTGCCCGAACAGTTGGAGTCCGTAGAGAGCCAGGGCAATCCGTAAATAAGTATGAAAACGTCGCCGCACGATTTGGCCATTCTACATCGTTTTCGTCGTGCGGCGTAACGTTACCGGCTGCTTCTTTTCAGGCAAAACAGGTCATTTAAATGTAATTAACGCGCAACTACTCGACGATGGTGACCGACCCGCCGGTGACGCGCCAGCGCGTGCCCGCTCCGCCGCCGCCCTTGCCGCCTCCGCCGCGAGAATAGTAGCTGTACGCGTAGACCACGAAGTTCATCGCGAACGGCACCCCATTCGAATCGACGCCCGAACAGGACGCCGTAATCTGCGTCGTGCTTCCGGCCGGAGCGCCGCTATCGGGCGCGCCTTGCGCATACGATGCCGAGTCGCAATGGTAGGTGTCGACCGTGGAGAATCCGCCGACCCACGAGTACACACTGAAGATCTGCCAGGTCTGTCCGCTGGTCCCGATTTCCTCCCACAGCGAGTAGCTTTCCGACGGTCCGTAGATGATGCAGTTGGTGATCTTTACGCAGCCCGCGGGCGGCAGCGCATACGTGGACGTTTCCGCCAGCAGCGGGAACGCGAGCACAGTAGTGAGAAAAAACCACTTGGAAGATCGAAACATGTCCCGGATTATAAGGAACGCTGCCGCAGGCGACAATCCGGAAAAATCTTTTATATTTTTGGCGCGCGATCATCACCCTTATATCGAATCGGGCGCACGAAACTGCTTCCCACCGCGACCGCCACGGCGATTCCCTCGGGCTTCGTCGCCTCCACCAGGCGCAAGGCGATTTCGGCATGCTCGTGATGAATGCCGTGACGCTCGATGAGTGACGTATACAATTGCACGGCCAGCCGATGGATCCTCAAATCGTCGTAGTGATGAACTGCAACCATGTTGAACAGTGTTTTTCGATCGCCAGGCCGTTTCATTCCGGGATCGAAGTGCGAAACTGAACGCATGGAAGTCCGCAACATCGATTCGTTTCTTTCCTACTTCGAAAGTATTCGCAAGCGCACCATGCGAGTCCTGCAAGCGACGCCCGCGGACAAGCTCGAATGGCGGCACAGCGAAGGCGTCTTCTCGATGGGCGATCTGGCGCGTCACATCGCGGCGGTGGAACGATACACCTTCGCCGAAAACGTCTTCGGCCGTCCGAGCCGCTACCAGGGCTGCGGAACCGATCAGGCGGACGGCTTGGAGAACGTCGTCGCGTTCCTGGAGAAAATGCACGCCGAGACGGTGCAACTCCTCAAGCCGCTGACGCCTGAGGATCTGGAGCGCAAAGGAATCACGCCGCAAGGCAAACCCGCGCCCGCCGGAGCGCTGCTGCGCGCCATGATCGAACACGAGGTGCATCATCGCGGCGAGATGTACGTGTACCTCGCGTTGCTGGGCGTCGAGCGGCCTCCGTTGTACGGCGTGACCGAGCAGGAACTGCGGCGTTCGAGCGTCGCATAACCAAACGAACGCATGTACGATAGGCGAATATGAAAATCAACGCCTGTCTGGCGATGTGCGGCCTTGCGATGCTGCTTGCGGCCTGCAACACGGCGACACCGACAGCGCAGCCGGCCGCCGCCAAGCCGAATCCATTTCCGGGAGCTGGACTGAGCCTCGATGAGCTGAAGTCGCGCTATCAGCATATGTACCCGGCCCGCCGGCTGAAACCCAAAAAGTGGCCGAACGGCGCCCGCGTGGCCGTCGCGCTCAGCTTCGACATGGACAACGCATCAGGCACGCTCGCGCGCGGGACTCCGGGATCGGAGCCGATGACCCGCGGCCAGTACGGCGCCGTCGACGGCCTGCCGCGCATCCTCCGCGTGCTCGATAAACAGAACGTCCCGGCCTCGTTTTTCATTCCGGCCGTCGCCGCCGCGCTGAATCCGGAGATGATCCCGGCCATCCAGTCGAAGAAGCGGCATGAGATCGGCATTCATGGCTGGATCCACGAAAATCTGGTGGAAATGAACGATGAGGCCAAGGAGCAGGACCTGCTCAACAAGTCGATCGACCTGCTGACCAAGGCGATGGGGAAAAAGCCGGTCGGCTATCGCGCGCCGTCGTGGGCGATGAGCACCTTCACCATGAAGCAGGTTCGCGACGCGGGATTTCTCTACGACAGCAGTCTGATGGCGAGCGACGACGCCTACGAAATCGCGCTGGACGGCAAGCCGACCGGTGTCGTCGAGCTGCCCATCGAGCGCATCCTCGACGACGCGCCCTACTTCGGCGCTGCCAACGGCTCGCTCCCTGCGCCGGATCTGGTCGACAAGATTTATCGCGACGAATTCGATGTCGCTTACGAAGAGGGCGGGCTGTATGTTTTGACCATGCATCCGTTCTTTACAGGCCATCGTTCCCGGGCACTTTGGCTCGATAAGCTCATCTCTTACATGAAGACAAAACCCGGCGTCTGGTTCGCGACCCATGAAGATGTCGCCCGGTATGTGAAGTCCGCCGAGTGAGGCATAGGCACGGCATACGCCCCAGCGTAATACTCCGGAAGGGGTAAACTCCCCTGGCTTTCAGGCTTTTCTTGGATGCCCTTATGGATCGAGCTCCGCGATAGTACTACCAGGGAGCAAAATGCGAAATTCATGGATCATCGGCGGACTGTTGTGGAGCGCAGCAGCCGCTCTCGCGGGCGGAGTCTCGGGAGCGATTTTCACCACTACCTCGACCGGTAGCGTGGTCAACGCGAATCAGTACGACTCGAAATGCGCCGTCTATCTTGATGGCGGACCCGGCCCGCACGCGCCGGCCAAGGCGGCGGGGCTGCCCGACGGCGACTATTATTTTCAGGTGACCGATCCGAACGGCTCGACGCTGCTCAGCACGGATCCGGTCTCGAACCGCCGGTTCACGGTCACGGGCGGAGTCATCACGGCCTATACCGGCACGGGCGGTCCTGTGCATGCCACGGGCATCGATCAGGATCATGGCGCGCAGGGCGCGATCACGATTCAGCTCGCCAATACGACCTGTCCGGTGGATTTTCTGAATACCCCGAACGCCGGAAATGTCTACAAGGTGTGGGCGACGCCGGTCACCAGCTATGTGGGGAATCCGGCGAACGTCGATAATCCGTGCGGCAACGGATGTTCGCATGGCTTCGTGGCGTCGCAGTCCAAGACCGACAATTTCAAGGCGCTCGCCGCATCCTCGGCGACATTCTGCATGACGATTCAGAAGCAGTTCTTCGATGGAACCAATACGTCGCCGGACCTTCTGGGGTGGGGCATGAACGTCACCGATCCGTTCGGCGTGACGAATCACTATACGACGGATTCGACGTCGGGGCAGGTGACGATCTGCCAGTTGAGCGTCGGAACCTACACCGTGACCGAGGATCCAACCGGACCGGCGACCGGAGGCTGCAGTGCGGCCGCCTATCAGACGTTCGTGAACGGCGTCGCGCAACCGAACGCGGGAACCGCGACCTTCACCCAGAGCACCACCGATCCGGCGACGGTCCTGTTTGTCAATCGCCTGATCTGCGCCGGGTAGTCTCTACTTCTTCTTCGGCGGCAGGAACTTCTTGTCGATCGACGCGACTACGACGTAATTGGGATCCACCATCTCGTCCAGGTGGATCCTGGCTACCTTCGACAGCAGTTCGTACGCGTCGAGATTCGATAAGCCGTAGTCTTTGTGGATCCAATCGACCAGCTCGGTGAACGCGATGCGCAGCGCGTCATCGAGCGGCCGGTAGGCGCCCACAGCCATGATCGACGCGTCGTTTTCAAAACGAGGCCAGTTGATCTTCCTGCCCTTGATGACGTTCACCTGAACACGCGCGGTGAGCGGGACCTCGATGGCGGTTCCGGCGATCTCGCCATCGCCCATTGCGGCGTGCCCGTCGCCCATATAAAGCAGCGCGCCCGCGACATTCACGGGAAGATAGAGCGTGTTGCCGGCGCTCGCTTCCGGTGCGTCCATGTTTCCGCCGAACTCGGCCGGAACCACGGAACTGCGCGCTTCGCCACCGGCCGGCGCGACGCCGATACATCCGAAAAACGGATGCAGCGGAATCTTCACCGAAAAATTGGAGTCGAGAGCTTTGAAGGTGGCGGTGTTTGAGGCTTTATCGATGGGATAGAACCAGATCTTTTCGGGCAGCGGCGCGTGCAGCATCGGCGTGTAGTTGGTCTGATTGAGCGCGCCGAACCCGGGCGCGAACGCGCCGACGCCTTGAGTTCCGTCGACTTGCAGATCCAGAATCTTGATCGCCAGCGTGTCGCCGGGCTGCGCGCCGTCGATGTAAAAAGGACCGGTCAGGGGATTGTCGCCCTTGACCATGCTCATCTTGTCGCCGGGTTTCCTGATCGCGTTGCCGAACGCGTCGAGCGTATTGGTCTCGATCACGTCGCCGGGCTTGACGTGCGCCACCGGGGCGGCCTGGCCGTAGACATATTTCACGTCGTTGATGGTCGCGTGATATTTGACGGTCGTCTGCGCCGCCATCAGCGTTGGCAAAAGAAACAGGAGAGCTCTCATGACACTCCAATCTAGCTCAAAGCCGCGCCAGCCAGAGTCTGCGTAAAAGAGAGCAAGAACGTGGGGCCGCTCGTCGAGCGGCGAGCCGGCAGCCATGCCGGCTGATGTGGATTGGCTACGAAACGCCGGCCTGGCAGCCGTCGCGCCGCTCCGGCGAGCGGCCCCACATTTTTGGTCAAATGATCGCGCTATCTGAGTCTTGAAACGCACGCGCTCTGGCGGGGGTTCACTCGGCCGCGACCCGCGAAGGCCTTAGGTCTCGCGCCCAGGCGCAACGTGCTGCTCATTTGTTGCCTCGCATGGCGGTGCGGGCCGGTCGAGAGCTTTTCACGCAGACTCGTCATGGCGGGGGCTCCTCCGCGCGAGTATAATCATCCGCATGAATCTCCGACTCCTGATCGCCCTGAGCACCTCCCTGTGCGTGTTTGCGCAGACCCCGAAACCCTCGGCGAAAAAGAACTGGACCGTCCCCCGCACTCCTGAAGGACATCCCGATCTGCAAGGCGTGTGGACCAACGCCACTGTCACGCGCATGGAGCGTCTGCCGGAGTTCAACGGAAAGCTCAACCTGACCGACGCCGAGGCCAAGGCGTTCGAGCAGAAGGATCACGACGAAGGCGAGGAGGCTCCGGGCAAGGACGGTGTCGTGCTCGGCGGCGTCGTTTTTTCAGGCGCGAATGCGGGCTACAACGCGCTGTTCATCGATCGCGGCAACGAACTGGCGCGCGTCGACGGGATGAAGCGCAGCTCGCTGATCGTCGATCCGCCGGATGGAAAAGTTCCTGCGCCGGTCGCGCGCAATGGAAATAGAGGCGGGCGCCGCGGGGGAGGCGGTGGTGGCGGTCAGTACGACGATGTGAAGCTGCGTCCCGTGTCTGAGCGCTGCCTGGTCGGCTTCGGGTCGACCTCCGGCCCGCCGATGATGCCGGTGCTCTACAACAACAACTATCAGATCGTCGAGACCAAAGACGCCGTGATGATCATGGTGGAGATGGTGCACGACGTTCGCGTGGTCCGGCTGAACGGTGCGCACGAGCCGCCCCAGATCCGCCGCTGGCTGGGCGATTCCATCGGTCATTGGGAAGGCGACACCCTGGTGGTCGACACCACCAACTTCACCAACAAAACCCGTTTCCGCGGATCGAGCGAGAACCTGCACGTCGTCGAGCGCTTCCAGCGCGTCGATCAGAACACGATCCTGTATCGCGTCACCATCGACGATCCTACGGTGTGGACCAAGCCCTGGACGATGGAATATCCGTTCGCCGCGGCGCAGGGTCCGGTGTATGAATACGCGTGCCACGAAGGCAACTACGCGATGGAAGACATTTTAGGCGGCGCGCGCAAGATGGAAAAGGAATCGACGAAGAAGTAGCGTCCGGCGCCCGCCATCCGGATCGAACTGCTGGTCGCATGGCGGCTCGCCTGAAATTCCTGATCGCGTTGGGTGCATCGCCGCCAATACAACGGCCATCACACGATGCACGACAAGCCCCGCCAGTGAGAGTCTGTGTGAAAACTGAACGTTCGCCGCTTCGTGCGGTCGCGGTTCATTGCCGACATCCTGAATCAGCCGTTTAAGGAACCGCGACCGAAGGAAGCGGCCGACGCCGATCATTTTCACACAGACTCGTGATGGCGGGGGTCGCCGATCATTTCACGCTAAGCTGAGAAGTTTACACATGTCTCTTGAAGATGATTTGTTCCAGCAGCGGCTCCGCCGCGTCCACGAGATCGAAGCGCTCGGATTCAAACCCTACGGCCAGCGCTTCGATTTCTCGCATACGATTCCGCAAATCCTGGCCGCGTATACCGACAAAACCGCGGAGCAGCTCGCCGATAAGCCGCAGGTCCGCATCGCCGCCAGAATCCTGACCATCCGCCGCATGGGCAAGGCCGGATTCATGCATCTTCAGCAGTCCGGCGAACGGCTGCAGGTCTACGTGCGCAAAGACGCGGTTTCAGAGAACGAATACAAGCTGTACGAAATGCTCGACTTGGGCGACATCGTGGGCATCGACGGCTATCTGTTCCGCACGCGCACCGGCGAGCTCAGCGTGCACGCGGAAAAAATCACGTTCCTCTCGAAAATCCTGCTCAACCTGCCGGAAAAATGGCACGGACTTGAGGACGTCGAGATCCGCTACCGGCAGCGCTATCTGGATCTGATCGCCAATCCCGAGTCGCAGAAAATTTTCCTGACGCGCGCGAAGATCATTTCGAGCCTGCGCCGCCAGCTCGAATCGCACGGCTTCATCGAAGTGGAAACGCCGATGATGCAGCCCGTGTACGGCGGAGCCACCGCGCGACCCTTTGTTACGCATCACAACACCCTGGACATGGATCTGTACCTGCGCATCGCGCCCGAGCTGTATCTGAAGCGCCTGATCGTCGGCGGCATGGATCGCGTCTACGAAATCAATCGCAATTTTCGCAATGAAGGAATTTCGACGCAGCACAATCCCGAGTTCACCATGCTCGAGTTCTATCAAGCCTACACGGATTATCACGGGATGATGGATCTGTCGTGCGAACTGCTGCGACAGGCCGCGGTCGACGCCACCGGCTCGCCGATCGTCGAGTTTCAAGGCGAAACACTCGATTTTTCGAACATCCGCCGCATGACGATGCGCGAGGCGGTCGGCGATCCGTCGCTGCGAGGCCACGATCTGGTCCACGCGTTTGAACAACGCATCGAGCCGACCTTGATCCAGCCAACCATCATCTACGAATATCCGGTGGAGGTTTCACCGCTGTCGAAAAACAACGCCGACGATCCGTCGTTCGTCGATCGCTTCGAAATTTATGCGGCGGGCATGGAGATCGGCAACGCATACACCGAGTTGAACGATCCGAACGAGCAGCGCCGCCGCTTCGAGCTGCAACTCAAGATGAAAGAAGCCGGCGACGAAGAAGCGCATCAGATGGATGAAGATTATCTCCGCGCGATGTCCTACGGGATGCCTCCGACGGGCGGGGAAGGAATCGGGATCGACCGGCTGACGATGATCCTGACAAACTCGAAATCGATTCGCGACGTCATTTTGTTCCCGCTGCTGCGCCTCGAAGGCGAGATCGGGATCGCGGCGAAGCTTAGAAGCGAGGAGTCAGGAGTCAGGAGTCAGGAGTCAGAATGAAGGATGCGCGCCCTGCGGCGCGGACTTTCAAGGATTTGATTGTCTGGCAGAGAGCACACGAGTTTGTGCTCGCCACATATAAGTTTTCAGCTCTTTTTCCGCGGACGGAGACGTACGGATTGTCCGCGCAGATGAGGAGAGCGGCTGTTTCCATCCCGGCAAATATCGCGGAAGGATTCAGGAAGCGGGGTGATGCGGACAAGGTGCGATTCATGAACATCGCCCAAGGTTCAGTCGAAGAGTGCCGCTACTACGTGATCCTCGCCCAAGATTTAAGCTACGGTGAAAGCAGGACGCTGATGAAGGTTCTGGAGGAAGTAAGCAGAATGCTCGACGCGTACGCGAAGGCCATTCTGACTCCTGACTCCTGACTCCTGACTCCTTTTCAAAAATGTTCGAATTCTTCATCGCCAGCCGATATCTGCGGGCCAAACGCAAGCAAGTGGTGATCTCCGTCATCACGTTGATCAGCGTCATCGGTGTCGCCGCGGGCGTCATGGCGATGGTGATTGCGCTCGCGATCAACTCCGGTTTCAGCAGCACTCTGCAAAAAAATCTCCTCGGCGCCACTGCGCACGTCATGATTCAGGAAAAAACCCAGGGCGAAGGGATCCTCGGATGGGAACAGATCGCCGTGCGGCTGGCGAAGCTTCCGCATGTCATCAGCGCCGGGCCCGGACTCTACGAGCCTGCCTATATCAACGGTCCTGTTCGCAGCAGCGGCGTGATCGTCAAAGGAATTGCGCTCACCGCGCTGCCCGATGCGCTGCGGCCGCCACAGTTGAAGTCCGGTTCCGTGAAAGATATGGGGCCCGACGAAATCGTCCTCGGCATGCGCCTCGCCGATTCGCTCGGAGCGGTCGTCGGCAAACGGGTGCAGGTGATGATCCCCAATGGCGAGCTGACTCCGTTTGGTCCGCGGCCCTCGCTGAAATCGTTTCGCGTCGCAGGGGTTTTCGAAACCGGGTTCTACGACGTCGATAACAACTGGGCTTACATGACGCTGGCGGGAGCGCAGAAGGCCTTCGGCCTCGACGATGTCGTCAACAGCATCGATCTGCGGCTCGACGATATCTACAAAGCTCCCGAGGTCGCGGCGGCGGCGGAGAAGCTGATCCCGTCGAAACTCGCATCGCTGACCTGGGAAGAACAGAACCGGCCGATTCTGAATGCGCTCAGCACGGAGCGGATCGTCACGGTGATCACCATCGGGCTGATCCAGTTGGTCGCGGCGCTGAATATTCTGATCGCGCTGGTGATGATGGTGATGGAAAAACATCGCGACATCGCGATCCTGATGTCGATGGGATGCCGGGCGCGGCAGATCCGCAGGATCTTCATGTGCCAGGGTGCGCTGATCGGCGGGGTGGGGACGGCCGTCGGCCTGATCGTCGGCTACACGCTGTGCTACTTCGCGAATCATTACCGCTGGATTCCTCTGGATGAGCAGGTTTATTCGCTCGCCTATGTGCCGTTCGACGCGCGTTGGTCGACGGGCGTGCTGATCGCCGTGGGCGCAATGGCGGTGAGCATCCTGGCGACGCTTTATCCCGCGCGCAGTGCGACAAAGATTGCCCCGGTTGAGGCTTTGCGATACGAGTAGCGTTACGATACGAGTAGATGCCGAAGCTCATCGAAGGACCTACGAAGATCCCTGTGCCGGGCAACAAGATTGTCAGCGAGTACATCGGTCGCGTGAACTCGGGCGACGCGGGGGTTTCGATTGCGCATATGAAGAGTCCCGCGGGATGGTCGGAGCCGGGACAGCGGCCGGAGTTCGACGAATTTACGGTCGTGCTGAGTGGCGCGATGCACGTCGAGCATGAAGGCGGCACGATGGAAGTGGCTGCTGGTCAGGCCGTGATGGCCCAAAAGGGCGAGTGGGTCCGCTACTCGACCCCAAAAGGCGCCGAATACGTGGCGATTTGTCTTCCGGCGTTCAGCCCGGACACGGTGCATCGCGACGCATGAAACTGAGATTCCATAAAGGCGATCTGCGGCTGCGGCTCAGCCAGTCCGACGTCGCGCGGCTCGCCGAGGGTCAGGCGATCGAGGAGCGGATCGATTTTCCCGGCGACGTCCGCCTCGCCTTTTCGTTTGAACCCGGCGATCGTCACGCCGCGCTGTTTGAAAACGCGACGATCCGCGTGATGGCGCCGGCCGAGGACGTCACGCGCTGGATTGAGTCTGACCAGGAGGGGATCGAATTTCAGCAGCTCGGCATGAAGGTCGCGATCGAGAAGGATTTCAAATGCATCCATCGCGATTCGCCGGCCGATGCGGACTCGTTTCCGAATCCGATGATGGACAAGTTCTAGCGCCAGCCCCCCCTGATTTCCGCTAAGTCTAGCATCCCCTGTACCCTGGATTGACACTCTTCATGCGCGCTGACTATCATGGGGTGGTATTTCACACTCACAAAGAGCGATTCTGCTCGTCCTGAGTAATTCTTATGATCAAAGTCGAAGGGCTCACCAAGCGATACGCCCGTAAAGTCGCAGTCGACAATATCTCTTTTGAAGTCCAAAAGGGACAGATTGTCGGGTTCCTCGGACCCAACGGGGCCGGGAAAACTACCACCATGCGCGTCCTGACCTGCTTTTTGCCCCCGACCTCGGGAACGGCGAACGTTGCGGGATTCGACGTGCAGGACCAGCCGATGGAAGTCAAGAGGCGCATCGGCTATCTGCCTGAAACCCCGCCGCTTTATCCCGAGATGGAGGTCCACGAATATCTGGAATTCGTGGGGCGGATCAAGGGCGTTCTGGCGAACGACCTGACGCGGCGCGTGAATGAAGTGGCCGAAAAATGCGCCATCGCCGACGTTCGTAAAACGCTGATCGGCAAGCTGTCGAAGGGCTATAAGCAGCGCGTCGGGCTGGCGCAGGCGATTATCCACAACCCCGACGTTCTGATCCTCGACGAGCCGACCGCCGGCCTCGACCCGCACCAGATCATCGAGACGCGCGAGCTGATCAAAGGGCTGGCGGGCGAGCACACCATCATTCTTTCGACGCACATCCTGCCTGAAGTCGAACAGGTCTGCGAGCGGGTCATTATTATTGCCAAGGGAAAACTGGTCGCGACCGATACGGTGGCGAATCTGACCAGCCGCCTGCGCGGCGCCGAAACCGTCGCGGTCGAGGTGCTGGCGGCGGATGCGGCGAGCGTGCAGCGGAGCCTGGAGCAGGTGGCGGGCGTCAGCCGCGTGATCGCGGGCGCGCATCGCGATGAAAAACTGCATTTCACGGTGGAGAGCCTGGAAGGCCGTCACATCCGGCCGGGTCTGGCCAAGGCCGTGGTCGACGCGGGCTGGCAGTTGAATGAGCTGCACGCGGTCGGCCTGAGCCTGGAAGAAATCTTCCTGCAGTTGACGGCATCGCCGGATGAACACAAGGAGGCCGCGCCTGTGGAACCGGTGGCGGCGCCTGCTATGGGGAGTGACGCACAATGAACACGTGGACCATTGCGAAGAAAGAGCTGAACAGCTACTTCCGTTCGCCGATCGCTTATGGCGTGATGGCGTTTTTCGCTTTGATCGCCGGATATTTCTTCTACGTCGCGGTGGTGTACTTCGTGCGGCGCGGAATTGAAAGCTCCATGATGGGGCAGTCGTTTCCGATGGACGTGAACGAATTCGTCATCCGGCCCGTGTTTTCGAACATCAGCGTGATCGGGCTGTTTCTGATCCCGATGATCACCATGCGATTGTTCGCCGAAGAAAAACGCACGGGGACGATCGAACTGCTGCTGACGTCGCCGGTGAGCGACATGAGCATCATTTTGGGTAAATGGCTCGGCGGCATGATGCTGTACGGCGCGATGCTGCTGCTTTCGGCGTTCAGCATGGCGCTGTTGTTCGCCTACGGGCAGCCGGACTGGCATCCGATCGTGATCGGCTACCTGGGATTGCTGCTGCAAGGCGGGGCGCTGCTGGCGCTGGGGACGTTTGTTTCGAACTGCACCAAGAATCAGATCGTGGCGGGCGTGGCGGGATTCGCGGTGGCGCTGCTTTTGTGGGTGATCGACTGGGTTTCGTCGTTCGAAACGTCGATCACGGCGAAGGTGCTGTCGTATCTCTCGGTATTGCAACACTTCGATTCGTTCAGCAAGGGAGTGCTCGACACGAAGGATATCGTGTATTACGTGTCGGTGATTTTTGTTGGATTATTTCTGACGGCGCGCTCGATGGAGTCGCTGAGGTGGAGAGCGTAATATGGCTCAGAATACAAGCTGGCTGAAAGCCCGGCAAACGAAGTTCGCGCTGTACGCGACCGTGTACACGCTGATCGTGATCGGCGTGGTGGCGACCGTGAATTTCCTGGCGAATCGCTACAACAAGAGCTACGACGCGACCAAGTCGAAAAAGTTCACGCTGTCGGATCAGACCGAAAAGATCGCGAAAAACCTGAAGCAGGACGTGAAGATCACGTACTGGGACAAGGCGACGGCGTTCACCGGTGCTCACGATCTGCTGGACCGCTACAAGAATCTTTCGTCGAAGATCGACGTGCAGTACGAAGACGTCGACAAGAAGAAGACGGCGGCGATCGCGGCGGGCGTGAAGAGCTACGGCACGATCTTCGTGAATGTCGGCGATAAGCATGAAGAAGCGAAATCGCTGACCGAGGAAGAGATCACCGGCGCGATGGTGCGCGCAATGAAGGGCGGCGCGCGCATGGCGTGCTTCGTGCTCGGCTCGGGTGAACACTCGATCGCGGATACGGATCGCGAAGGATATTCGGGCTTGAAGGAACTGCTCGAAAAGAACAACTACAAAACCGACACAGTGAAGCTTCTGGAAAAGCCGGAAATACCGCAGACGTGCACGGTGCTGGTGGTGGGCGGTCCGAAGCGCGATTACATCCAGCCCGAAGTCGACGCGATTAAGAAATATGTCGAAGACGGCGGACGCGCGCTGTTCATGGTGGATCCGCCGCTGAATTTCGCCAAAGAGCAGGTGGACGAGAACGCTCCGCTGATGAACGTGCTGGCAAGCTGGGGCGTGACGCCGGATAAAGACCTGGTGCTCGATACGAGCGGCGTCGGGCAGCTCTTCGGGCTGGGACCGGAGTTTCCGCTGGTGACCAGCTACGAATCGCACGCGATTGTCCGCGACATGAAGGATACGCCGACCGGGTTTCCGATCGCGCGGTCGCTCGAGATCGGCAAGGGCGACAAGACCACTGTCGAAAAGCTGTTCGAGACCACCGACAACAGTTTCGCGACGATGAATCTTTCCTCGGGCGAGATCAAGCCGAGCAAGAACGATAAGAAAGGTCCGCTGGTGCTGGGCGCGGCGGGGACGTACAACTCGGGCCGGGATACGGGCAACGGACGGTTCGTGGTGGTCGGGTCGTCGCGCTGGTCGAGCAACGGGTTTTTGCGATTCAACGGGAATCGCGACCTGTTCATGAACATGATGAACTGGCTGTCATCGGACGAGGACCTGATTTCGATTCGTCCGAAGGAGCCAAGCGACAATCGCCTGAACATGACCTCGCGGCAGATGAGCATTCTGGAATATTTCAGCGTGTTCTTCGTTCCGCTGGTGGTGGTGGGCGCGGGTGTCGGGGTGTGGTGGAAGAGAAGGTAATTCGTGGGGCAGGCGTTGTGCCTGCGGGGGGATTCAAGTCCGCCCGGACGGAGCGGGCAGAATGCCCGCTGCAGGCTGCAAGCCTGCCCCACAACGGAATAGAGCCATGAAGCCTGCTCGATTGCTGATTGCCGCGGTTCTACTGGCCGGTCTTTCGGCCGCGGTGTATTTTTCGAACAAATCCGAAGCCGCGAAAGAAGGGAAGCCTGCAGCGGATGCGGCGCCGAAGATTCTTTCGCTGGACGAGAAGAACGTCGCGCAGTTCGAAATCAAGAAGCGCGATGGCACGGATACGGTCGCCAAGAAAGACGATTCGGGTAAGTGGTCGCTGATCACTCCAGCGATGCCGGCCGATCAGAACGCTTGCAACGCTGTGACCAGCGCGGTCACTGCAATGACGGCGGATCGGGTCGTCGATGAAAACGCCACCGATTTGTCGTCGTACGGCCTCGCACCGGCCGCCGACACCGTCATCTTCACGATGAAGGACGGCAAGAAGACCACGCTGCTGATCGGCGACGGCACGCCGACCGGGAATAATGTCTACGCGAAGGTCGATGGCGATCCGAAGCTGTACACGATGGCGAATTTCAACAGAGATAGCCTCGACAAGGACGCCAAACAGCTTCGCGATGACAACGCACTCTCGATCACTTCGCAGGATACGCCTGAGGTGAGCAACTCAGCCTTTTTACGTAATACCCTCAGCATTGTCTGCAACAGTTCAAGTCCTAGAATTGTCTCCAACGAGTTTAAGAATGGGATTACAGAAATCGACCTTGTTTCTGGGGTGTCTCCAGAAGTATCGCATAATCTGTTTGTCGGTAATCGCGATACAAGTCTTTACGGCCT
>JAIQFJ010000146.1 GCA_020073325.1 Terriglobia bacterium
TCCCAGCGCCGCCGCGAAGCTCAAACTTTGCTGGTTGCCGCGCCCACACTCGATCGCGAAACGGAAGAGATTGCCCGGCGCATTCTCGAAGAAACCGCCGGCGGGCGTCCGTTTCGCGACATCGGCATCGTTCTGCGCACACGCGACCCCTACGCGCCAGCGCTGGAGACCACGCTAACTCGCTTCGGCATCCCCGCCCGGTTCTATTTCGCCGATCCACTCGCGGCGCATCCGGCCGTCGATTACTTTTCGCGCATCGTCGATGCATTTCTGAACGGGTGGGATCACGCCGCGCTTCTGGCCGCGGTGCGCATGCCGGTTTCCCGCGTGGGCGCGACCCCGGCCGGCGACGCATTCGACTTCGCACTTCGTGAAAAATTGCCTGGCGCCGGATTGCCCCTGCGCGATTTCGAAAATCCTCCGCCCATCGTCGCCACGCTTACGCAAATCAGCTGGCGCGACCGCACGGATCCGAAGACGTGGGCCGCTCGCCTCAAGACATTGCGCGAGCTGTTTCCTGCGCAAGTGATCGAGGACGGATTGAATCACGCGACGCTCGAAAGCATCCGATCGACCAGCGCCGCGGTCGATTCATTCTGTAAAGTCCTCGACGAGACCGCCGCGCTGCTCGACGGCCGGTTGGCGCTTGCCGATTTCTGGACACACGTCCGCGCCGCGCTGTCGCTCGAGACGCTCCGTATCCCCGACCGCCGCCGCAACGTGGTCCACGTGATGGACGTGTTCGAGGCTCGCCAATGGGAACTGCCCGTCGTCTTCGTCTGCGGAATGGTCGAACGCCATTTCCCGCAATACCATCGCGAAAATCCGCTGCTCGGCGACGCGGCCAGGCGGCGCGCCGGGCTCAAAACATCGACGGAATGGCAGGACGAGGAGAGTTTTCTGTTCGACATCGCCACAACGCGAGCCACCGCCAAAAACGTTTTGAGCTTCGCGCGTTTTAATGAGAAAGGCGAGGAATCGCTCCGCTCTTTTTTCCTTGAGGGCTTTCTCGAAGGCGTCGAGCCGGACGCTTGCGACCGCCGGGCACGCCCGCGGGCACCGCGTCCTGTTCTAGCGGGCACGCGTCCATCGATCCGGCAGGATGCGTCGCTCGGGCGGCTGGGTGAGCTTCACCGCAAACTGGCCGCTACCTCGATCGAATCTTTTCTGCAGTGTCCGTTTCAATTCTTTGCCGCGAAAACCTTGCGGCTTCGCGCGCGTCCGCCCGCGCCTCGCGATCGGCTTGACATGCGCGTTCAGGGAAGCATCCTGCATGACGCGCTGGCCGAGTTCGCGCGCACGCCGCTGCTCGGCTCGGCGGTGCTGCTTGAGATTTTCGAAGAAAAGTGCCGCCGCGCGAACATTCCCTCGGGCTATCGGCGCGAAGCGGTGCGGCTCGAACTGCTGCGTAATTTTCTGGCGTTTACGGAAGATCGACAGGTTGCACTCGGCTGGGCGACGCGCGCGGAAGAGAAGTTCAACTTCGCGCTCACTCCGCTCGTCACGATTACCGGACGGATCGACCGGCTGGATGTCGGTCCGCGCAACCAGGCTCTCGTGATCGATTACAAGTACAGCGCCGCGGCAAAGATTCGAAATCTGGTCGACGATAACGAAAGCGGCAACCTGGTGCAGGGCGGGCTGTATCTTGCGGCCGCGCGGCGCGTGTTCGGGCTCGATCCCGCGGGGATGCTTTACTGCGGTTTGCGCAAGGACGTCATGTGGGGCGGGTGGCACGTCGCGATTCCCGGACTGGAGCGCATCGGCGAGTCGCGTACAAGCGACGGCCTGCTCGAATTGATCGCGGCGGCTGAAGCGAAGGCATCGGAAGTGTTCGAATCGGTCGCGTCGGGAAAGATCGCCCCGCGTCCGGCTGATCCGAGAAAGTGCGTGTGGTGCGACTTTCGAGACGTGTGCCGCGTCGAAGCGGCGCCGCGCACACGAGCGGCAGGCGAGCCGTGAAACTGACAGCGGCGCAACACAGCGCAGTCGAGCGCACGGGGCAGGAGGTGTGTGTCGTCGCCGGGCCCGGTTCCGGGAAAACGCGCGTCCTCATCGAGCGGTTCGCGTGGCTGGTGGAACAGCGCGATGTCGATCCCGCGCGCGTTCTTGCGATCACGTTCACCGAAAAAGCGGCGACCGAAATCAAGCAACGGCTGATTTCCCGTTTCACGGCGCGTCCGGAATTACGCGAAGCGATCGAGCGCGCCTGGGTCTCGACAATTCACGGATTCTGCGCGCGGCTCCTTCGTGAGAACGCGATCGCGGCGGGACTCGCTCCCGATTTTGAGGTACTGGAGCAGTCCGCGGCCGAGCGTCTTGCGCGCGAGGCTGCCGAAGAGGCGCTGGAGTCGATGTTTCAGGAAGATCCTGGCGCGATGCGGCGTCTGCTCGAATCCGTGGACCTTTCGACGCAGGATGATGGCCCGCAACCGGATCTGGCTCGGAGCCTGCTTGAAGTGTATGAAGCGCTGCGATCGTCGGGGCTGAAGGAACTGCCCGCCGCGCCTTCGCATATCGATCTGTGGCCTCGGGTGAGAGAACTCGCGCGCGAAATTCTGGCAGACCGCAGGGCG
Source organism: Terriglobia bacterium (assembly GCA_020073325.1). Lineage (GTDB taxonomy): Bacteria > Acidobacteriota > Terriglobia > Bryobacterales > Bryobacteraceae > Palsa-187. Next base: position 2,577 of record JAIQFJ010000146.1, read on the forward strand.
TCCGGCGTTCATCTCCCGCTGCTTCGGGAATGGGCGATCTCATTCCTTGAGTTGCCGACCACGTTATCGCGCGAGCACTTTCGCGCTTTCGACGGGCTCGGCGAAATCAACCTCGGGCGAATCTCGAAGAGTAGCCGCGCGCGTGCGGCCGGCAAGGAACTCAAAGACGAGTTGAGCGCGCAGTTGTATCAGCAGTGGATCGGCGATTGGTTTTTCGATCTGCGCGATTTGCTGCGGCGGGCGCTGACGCGCATCGACGCACTGTACCGCGAAAAGAAACGTGGGCTCGCGTCGCTCGATTTTGCGGACCTCGAAGAACAATCGATTCGCCTGCTGGAGTACGACGCAGCGGTGCGGCGCGACGTGCAATCGCGCTTCGATGAAGTCCTGATGGACGAATTGCAGGACACCAATCGCCTGCAATGGACGCTGCTCGACTTGATTCGCCGCCGCCTGTTCGCCGTGGGCGACATCAACCAATCGATTTTCGGATTCCGCCACGCCCAGCCGGCCGTATTTGCGGAATATCGCGATGCGCTCGCGGGCGCGGGGGGCGGCATCGACGATCTGCGCGAAAATCATCGGAGCTTTCAGGAAATTCTCGATGCGGTGGGTACGATGCTCGACGGAGAATCGGGAATCGAGCCGCGCCGATTGATCGCGGCGCGCGGAGCCGGGGCGCAGATCGAGCACATCGTCGCGCGCGGCGATGAGGCTCACGACGTGGAAGCGGCGATGGTCGCCTCGCGCATTCGGGAAATGGTCGACGGGGGTTATTGCGATTTCAAGGATGTCGCGATTCTGGTTCGCGGCATGGCCGCGGCCGAGCCGTTCGAGCGCGCACTGGACCGCTTCGAAATTCCGTTTCTGGTCAGCGGCGGGCGAATGTTTCTCGAGGCTCGCGAGATTCGCGATTTGATGATGCTGCTGGCCGCGCTGGTGAATCCGCTGGACGACGTCGCGACAATCGGCGTGCTGCGCAGCCCGCTGGCCGGAGTCGGCGACGAAGAAATCTTCAGCCTGGGCCGCGAGGGATGGCTCGCCGCGTTCGAGAAATTATTCGGAAAACTTCGTGTACGCGCCGGCTTCGCCGCGCCGGATTTGCTGCTGGCGACGGCGATCGATGAGTCGGGCTACGCGGATCGGCTCAGCGAGCGCGCGCAGGCGAATATCGAAAAGCTTCTGTCATACCTGCGGCGCCAACATCGGCATCGGCCGCTGGCGGAAGTGGTGGACGATCTGGAAGCGCTGCGCACCACGCAAACCGAGGCAGAGGCGCCTCCTGCCGACGCGGGAGACATCGTGCGCATCATGTCCATCCACGCGGCGAAAGGCCTGGAGTTCAAGGTTGTTTTCGTCGCGGCATTGCACCGTCGTCCGGACGCACGCAAGCCGGTGATCGTGTTTTCGGCGGCGGAAGGGCTCGGCGTGAAGTGGCGCAATCCGCTCACGGGAAAAAGCCAGCCCGACGCGGCGCACGCGCGCATCGTGGATGAACTGAAGCGCGCGGAAGAGGCGGAAGAAAATCGTCTGCTTTACGTCGCGATGACGCGCGCCGAGGACCGGTTGATTCTCTCGCACGTCGAACGCCGCCAGATGTCGCCGTGGCAAAAACTCGCACAGCGGATCCCCGTGACGGCGGTCTCGGAAATCGCGCCCGAGCCGCCGGCGTCGAGGCATCGCAATGCTGCTCAAGCTGCTTCGATCGCGGTCGTCGATCCTCCACGGCTCGAAGCGCAATACGACTCGAGCGCGTCCATCACGGCAATCGCAACGTTTCAGGCTTGCCCGCGCCGCTATTATCTCGGCACCATCGCGACGCCCGAATACGAGAACGGCGGCGGCGCCATCTCGACCGGGCTTGCCGTGCATCATATTCTGGCGGGCGGGGAAGCGGAATCCGAGGAATACGCTCAACTCGCCGCCCGATTCACGGAGAGCGAACTCGGCCGCCGGGCGGCTCGTGCGACGCGGATCGAACGCGAATTCGACTTCCAGCTTTTCGTTCAGGACGTCGTGCTCCGCGGGCAGATCGATTTGTGGTTCGAGGAGTCCGGCGAATTGATTGTCGTGGACTATAAGACCGATCGCGACGAAGCATCGGCCGGCGCGTACGCCCTCCAGCTTCAGCTTTACGCGCTCGCGCTCGAACAATATGCCGGACGCCGGCCGGACCGGGCCGTGTTGTACTACGTGCGGAGCGGCCGCGAAATTGATGTGCGGCTCGACGCGCTCGATTCGGCGGTCGACGCAGTGCGCGCCTTTCGCGATGCGCAAGAACACGCTACGTTTTCGACAAAACCGGGAATTCAGTGCCGCCGGTGTGCTTATTTTGAAAATCGCTGTCCGGCGCAACTTTCAGCGGATGACAGGTTTTAACACTCAGGCAATCAGAATCAGCGTGCTTGAGGCTCTGGTACGGCAACGTGCGGGAGCCTCGTTTTTTGCCCGCTAGGATTGCGCTTGCTTCTTCGCCGCGATCTTGCGCTCCAGCGCTTTCCACAATCGCGACTTCACGTCATCGGGAATCGTCTGCGGCTCCACGCCCTTGTAGACTTGCAGGGTCTTTTGCGTGGTGTCGACAATGACGAAGCAGTTCGGGCATTCGGTGACGTGAGACTGAAGCTTGCGCTTCAGGTCCGGATCCGTGTTCGGGTCCAAGTAGTCGTTCAGCTCCTGGAGGAACTGTTTACAGGTAAGCAAAGACGTCTTCCCCTTTTCGCTTAAACTGGCGGGTTAACTTCTCCCGCAGCGCCAACCTGGCCCGCAGCAGCCTGCTCTTTACCGCCGGAATCGAAATACCCAGCGTTTCCGCCGTCTCTTCCGTACTCAATTCTTCGATGTCACGAAGAATGAAAACGGTGCGAAAATCCGGCTTAAGAGATTGGACCGCGCTGTTGAGGATCTCCTGCATCTCATCGCGTCCATAACGCTGTTCCGGGTTATCCTCCCAGACGGCGATCTCTCTTGCCACCATTTCTTCGCCCGTATCGACCGGTTCGTCCAGCGGAACCGTCCGGTCGCTCTTGCGTTTTCGCAGCTTCATGAGCGATTCGTTGACGGCGATCCGCACGATCCAGGTGTAAAACTTGGAGTTGCCCTGGAAGTTCTCCAGGTGTTCGTAAGCCTTTAAGAAAGTTTCCTGCAGGACGTCCTCAGCGTCCTCGTCGTTTTGAGTAATGTGTTTCGCCAAGCGATAAATTTTGCGTTCGTAATGATTCACCAGATCGGAGAATGCCTGCGCATCCCCTGCTTTGGCCTTGGCGACCAAGGCGGATTCGTCGAAGGCTGATCCGACCGGTGTCGTTGGGGTGAGGGACATCCAATTCTCACTATACGTCATCGATACAACCTTGGACGTGCATCGCGACCTTCTGTTGGATTTTTTGGAAGAGACGCTTCAATTTTCCGTAGGCGTCTTTTCCACGTGATCGACGATCAGGAACTCCAGCGGAGCCTTGCGCGGCTCCAGTTTCAGCCCGAGTTGCTGGATCGACGAAAAAATTGAGCCTGTCGGTTCGCTAATGTCTGCCGGACCTTTCGCCGGATCGCCGCCGCCGGCTCCAGGCGGAATCGCGACGCCCGCTGACTTCGCCACCGCGCGCAGGTCTTCCATCGAAAGGTCCATCGCCACCTGATAATTTCCCTTCAGTTCAGTCATGTCGACGATCGGCTTCTCGACAAAGCGAGCCAGAAAATCGATGAGCGCGGAGATCGGCATCTTCTCCATCTCGAAATGCATGCCGCCGTTCGCCATCGAGACCTTCATGTTGCCGTTTTGCCCGCCTGAGACCACGGCTCCCTGGCCGCCGCCGTCCATTTTGAACTTGACGTTATTGTCGGGCTTCGGTGCGTCGGGATCGGTGGACGGCGGCGGATCGTCGGCCGCCGGCTTCATCTTAGGTCCGCCCTTCGCGACAACAAGCGCGTAGACGGACTGCTCCTTCGTCTCGCGATGCAGTGTCAGTTTGAAGCGATCCGCAAGCAGCGCCTGGAGCATTTCAGGAACCTGGTCCTTGGTCGCGCCCTCCGGCAGCTTCGCCATGATGTCGTAGCGCGGCGCGTTGATTCCGTCCGATCCGGCGCCGGTCACCTGGAATCGCTTGACTTTGTAGGCAAGGTAAATCAGATCGGGCAGGCTCATGCTGCCGATGTCGACGCGCGCGCCGTCGACATGCATGCCGATGTGCATTTTCCCCGACGCCACCATCTTCTCGATCGGTCCGGCGGGCCGGATCGACGCGACCTCAAATTCCAGTTTCGCGGCCGGCGTCTGCGCCACAGCCGCGGCAGCCAGAAACACGAGTCCCCAGGCAGTTCTCATATCTATATTTACCAGCCTACTCCTGAATTCGTTCCGCGAATTTTCGTTGACACCCGATGTACGTAAGGTTATACTTACGGTAAGTAATGACTTACGAACAAGCGCAGCTCGACGCTCTTGGCGACGGAACGCGGCGCGCGATTCTCGATCATCTTTTGGCCGGTCCAATGCCGGTCGGTAAACTCGCGGCCGATTTTCCGATCAGCCGTCCTGCGATTTCCCAGCACCTGAAAATTCTGAAAGACGCCAACCTGGTGACCGATCGGGTCGACGGAACGCGCCGCGTTTATCAGATTAACTCCGCCGGATTCGAGTTCCTGCGGGATTATTTCGACCGCTTCTGGAGCCACGCTCTGGACGCATTCAAAAACAAAGTGGAGGAACAATGACCCCAGCGACGGATTTCGCGGTGCGCAAGAGCGTCACGGTACGCGCGAGTGCGGAGCGCGCCTTTCGCGTTTTCACGGAGGGAATCGACACGTGGTGGCCGCGATCGCACCATATCGGGAAATCGCCGATGAAGAGGAATATTCTGGAGACGCACGCCGGCGGGCGATGCTATTCGCAGCAGGAAGACGGCAGCGAGTGCGATTGGGGCAGCGTCCTGCAGTGGGATCCTCCGCGGCGCTTCGTGATGGCGTGGCAGGTGGCACCGAACTGGCAGTTCGAGCCGGACCTCGCCAAGTCGAGCGAAGTGGAGGTGACGTTCACGGCGCTGGGCGACGGGTCGACGCGGGTCGATCTGGAGCATCGTTACTTCGAGCGTCACGGTGCGGGATGGGAGTCGATGAAGGAAGGCGTCGGCGGCGACGGAGGCTGGGGCGGCATGCTGAACCTGTTCGCAGCCAAAGCGGAGGAGCAAGCATGAGCGCCACTCGCCTGTATCGCATCGCCGCGGTTCTTTTTGTGCTGTTCGCGGCCGCACACACTTTCGGATTCCTGCGCTTCAAACCGCCGACGGAGGAGGGGATGGCGGTGCTGAACGCGATGAACACCGTCCATTTCGCGGGGTTCAGCTATGGCGGATTCTATGTGGGTTTCGGACTCTACGTTTCGGTGTACATGATCTTCTCGGCGTTTCTGGCGTGGCACCTGAGCAATGTCGCGACTCTCTATCCGCAGTCGATCGGCGCGTTGGGTTGGATTTTCTTCGGGATCCAGATCGCGAGCCTGGTGCTTTCCTGGAAATATTTTTCGAGTGGACCTGCGATGTTTTCGGCGATGGTCGCGCTGTTTCTTGGATGGGCGGCTGCGAAAACCGGCAGCCGCGTTTCAACCTAGCACCACCGGCAGAGCCAGGCATCAAAAAGAAAAGCGGCGCGATTTGACTCGCGCCGCTTTTCGATTCTTAGGGCTGAACGGTTAGTACTCGCCCACGCCGCCGTAAAGATTGTTCTTCACGGCCTCAGTATAGCACAGAGGGTGACGTTTTTCCGCGATTTTCAGTATTCCCCGACGCCGCCGTCCATAACTTCACCCATTCTCAAGATGCTGAATTTGACTCGTAAGTTTCTCAAAAATCTACTTCCTTGACACCTTTGCGGTGAACCTTGCGTTTCCACCGACATGCGTCCAGCCTAGCTGTGAATCATATCGGCGGTAAAATCGCTGAGTGTTAGGGTCCGGTTGGTCGGCCTGCTGCACGAACTTAGAGCCAAACTCCGACGTGATCACCAGTTCCGGCAGGTCGCGATCCACTAAAACACAGAAATGCAGGCGGATCTGATGATCGTGCGCGATCTGCGTGGAACTGTAGAACACTTCGTCGTCATGTCCCTTGGCCAGCGTCTGGGAAAATTCCCCCGGGACTCGAAAACGCGTCCGGATCGTCCGCGGGTTGCCGGGCGCGATGGGAGGAGTGAAGAAGAGGAGAAATCCCTTGGTGTCCTGGCCGTTGAAGGCAGGAATCGCGATCAGCGGAGTGGCAACTCCCGAGTGCGGGTCTAACTCTTCGGCTGTGTACTCCACATCGTACAGGCTCCCCAATTCCGATGCCGGATCCACCAGCCGCGCGATCGACACGAAGAACGGAGACTTTCCTCCGACGGCCGTAATCCCAAGCCGATCGTAGCTCGCCGACCAGTCCTTCTCGATGCGGACCGTATAGGTCAGATCGTGCTTCAACTCGTCGAGCCACATCTGCTGATCGGAAAAACTTCGCCACAGGGCGTGAGCCTGCCGGAGGCTCATATCGAGCGAGAGTTGAGGCTTGGTGTCGTAATACGAAACTTCCGGTTTTTCGGCGGAGTACTTGAGCCAGTCAATCTCATTTCCCACTCCGACGCCCAATTGAAAAAGCGTTTCGAGATCCCTGCCGCTCAGATCGAATTTCGTCGATGGAATCTCCGCCGTGTAGATGGGATAGGACTTGAAGTTCGGTGGCGAGTCGCGCAGCTTATCGTGCGCTTCGGTCATGGTCAGGATCAGCGATTTCAGGTAATCGAGCGGGCCGCTGATCTTGGGAGGAGGAAGAAAATCGTCGAGTCTCAGGCCGATGGTGGGAAAATCGCCGCGGCCCACCAGGAACGACGGGAAGTTGCTGAGCAATCCGCCGTCGACCAGAAAGCTGGCTCCGTCGGAAAAAGGATGGAAGAAAACCGGAATGCTGCACGACGCATGCACGGCTTCGGCGATCGGGCGGTCGTTCCAGTTTGCCTTGGACAGGATGCGGTATTCGCGCCTGGTGACGTCGGCGGCGACGATTTTAAGCTGCTCGCAGGCCTTCGCCTGGGAAAAAGTTTTTCCTTCCGTAATCTTATCGAGCCAGGATCGCAATCGCGTGGTGCGGTGCAAACCACGCTGTCCCATCACTTCTCCAAGGTCCCGAAACAGGTTGGAGTGCTTAAGCAGGAGCCCGGGGACCTTGGTCCAGGAAGCGCCGCCCGACGGCGGAAAAATATGCGCGAGCTCGGAAAACGCTTCGCCCAGTCGTGTCGCGCGCTTGCTTTCTTCCGGCTCGATGAGCGCAAACAGCTCCGGATCGCTGAGGACCTGCTTGATATCGGCCGGCCGCTTGCCGATCGCGAGCAGCGCCGCGACGATCGAGCCCGCCGATGCGCCCGCCACGGTGTGCAACTTGTAATCGGGAGGCATCTTATGCAGCGCGCCCGCATAGGCGATGCCGCGCACACCGCCGCCTTGAAACACCAGGTTCAGATAACGCTCCGCCATTTTGATGGGAGCATATCATAATTTTACGGAAATGAACGAATTATCCAGTTTATTTTTCAGGCATCGGACGGAGAGGCCTGAGTCAATCTTCGTCACATTGCGATCATTCCGGGCAACGATCCGGACTGTCATCGCTGCCGAAGCCGGACGATTCGCGCAGCGCCTCCGTCATGGCGGTCGCCGTGGACTACAACTCGTGGACGGTATACTCGCGCTCACCGGCGGCGTTCTCGCCTTCCTGGTTAGACCCAAAGGCCGGCGCAAGCGCCGTGGCGCCAGCGGAGAGGTTCTGAAAGCGCTCAGCCTTCCGTCCGGCGCAGCGGTCCGGTAGTCCCGCTCTGGTAACCTGAAAAATAATGAGCACCATTCAGGTCACTCTTCCGGATGGAAGTGTACAGAGCGTTGCCGCGGGCACGAAGCCGCTGGAGATCGCGCAATCGATTAGCAAACGACTTGCCGAGGACGCGATTGTCGCGCGTGTGAACGAGGATTTGTGGGATTTGACCCGTCCGCTGGAATCCGACGCGAAACTGCAGATTCTGACGACGAAGAATCCCGAAGCGCTGGAAGTGTATCGCCACTCGACCGCGCATTTGCTGGCGGCGGCGGTGCTGGAATTGTTTCCGGAAACGAAGCTCGGGATCGGTCCGCCGATCGAATCGGGGTTCTATTACGACTTCCAACGCGACCGGCCGTTCACGCAGGAGGATCTCGAACAGATCGAAAAGCGCATGTGGGAGATCCAGGCGCGCGATCTTCCTTATGAACGGAAGTACACCAAGAAGGACGAAGGGCTGAAGCTCTACTCCGATCAGCCGATGAAAGTCGAGCTGATCACGGAGCGCGCCGGCGAGGTGTTTTCCGAGTACACGCTCGGTCCGCACTTTATCGACTTCTGCCGCGGGCCGCATGTGCCGTCGACGAAAAAGATCAAGGCGTTCAAGCTGCTTTCGCTGGCGGGCGCCTACTGGAAAGGCAGCGAAAAGAACGCGCAGCTTCAGCGGATCTACGGGACCGCCTTCTTCACGCAGAAGGATCTTGAGGATTATCTCAATCGCCTGGAAGAAGCCAAGAAGCGCGATCATCGCAAGCTGGGTCGCGAGCTGGAATTATTCACGGTGAGCGAAACGGTGGGCGCGGGTCTGCCGCTGTGGCTGCCGAAAGGCGCGACGATTCGCCGAGTCCTGGAAGATTACATCGTGGAACGCGAACGCGAGCAGGGATATCAGCACGTCTATACGCCCGATCTCGCCAAGGTCGATTTATACAAGCGCTCCGGCCACTGGGAGCATTATCACGAAGACATGTTCCCGCCGATGGAGCTGGAACACGAAGAAATGGTGCTGCGGCCGATGAACTGTCCGCATCACATCCTGATCTACGAGTCGAAGAAGCGCAGCTATCGCGAATTGCCGGTGAAACTCGCCGAGCTGGGCACGATGTATCGCTACGAGCGGTCCGGCGTGCTGAGCGGACTGAGCCGCGTGCGCTGCATGACGCTCAACGACGCGCATATCTTCGTCACGCCCGACCAGATCAAGTCGGCGTTTTCCGAAGTAATGCGCCTGGTGGAGCGCGCCTACAAAGACCTGGGCATCACGCAGTATCGCTATCGCCTGTCGCTCGGCGACCGGTCGAATAAAGAGAAGTACGTCGATAACGACGCGATGTGGGACCTGGGTGAGCGTGTACTGCGCGAAGCGATGACGGAGCTCGGCCTGCCGTTCTTCGAAGCCAAGGGCGAGGCGGCGTTCTACGGGCCGAAGCTCGACATTCAGCTCGCCGATGTGATGGGTCACGAAGAAACGTATTCGACGATTCAGGTGGACTTCCATCTTCCGAATCAATTCGAGCTGGGCTACATTGCTCCGGATGGAAAAGAGCACCGGCCGGTGATCATTCATCGCGCGATCATCAGCACGATGGAGCGCATGGTGTCGTACCTGATCGAACTGTACGCGGGCGCGTTTCCGGTGTGGCTCGCCCCGGTACAGGCGACGGTGCTGCCGATTACGGATCGGCACGTGGAGTTCGCGCGCAAGGTTCATGAGCGGCTGCTGGCGGCGGGATTGCGATCGCATCTGGACGATCGCAACGAAAAGGTGAACCTGAAAATCCGCGAGGCGCAGTTGCAGAAGGTGCCCTACATGCTGGTGGTGGGGGATCGCGAAGCGGAGGCGGACAGCGTCGCGGTGCGGCATCGCAAGCACGGCGACATGGGCGCGAAGCCTGTCGAACAGTTCATCGCCGAGGTTCGCGCGTTGAACGATACGCGAATCACGACCGATTAGGTTGTCCGATCGGGACGCGTTTTTAAGTATCAGCGCCCCGATCGATCTTCCAACTTAGCGGGATACGCGGCGTTTTCGGATCAACCCAACCGCGGCGAGACCGCCGCCGATCAGCGCGAAGCTCGCCGGCTCCGGGGTTGCTTCCACCGAAACCTGATCCAGGAAGCTGAACGACGGGTTGTTGTAGCCGATGAATTGAAGCGTGTCGCTCCCGGTACCCATCACGGTGAACGTGAACCGGTTGAAGCCCACCGACCCGCCCTGCGAGTCGAAAATGGTCGAGCCATCCCAAATCGCCTGGAAGTCGATTAGGGGGAAATTCGATGGATCGTTGCGATTGATCAGCGCGGCTGGAGGTTCGCCGGGGTTGCTCGGGAAGGCATCCTGGAACAGGAAGCTGATCACGTACGCCTGTCCGTTCACAGTCGAAATTGTTTGAGAAATCTGGTCGTAACTTCCGGGCGTCGTTCCCCCGAATCGCGCCACATTCTCGCCGTCCGGACTGAAAAGAGGGGCGGACACGACACTGATATCGGACCCCTCCAGTGCCGTTGTCACCAGCCAGCCATTAAAGAGCGTGGGATCTTCAAACGACGGATTCACGACGAGATTTCCCGCGTGAAGGGGGATTATGCAAACCGCCGTCAATAAACTGAATGCTAACTTTTTCATATTCCTCCGAGTAGTGCTTCGTGTGAATTTATGGCTACTCGATGAATCCTGCGTGATCGCGGCGGGTTTTTCGTCGCTACGATGGAGTTGTGATCGCGCGCAGTATTCTGAGCCCGACTACGGGATTCATCGCGGAAGCCGGTTTTACGCATTCGCTGACGCCGGCGCGGAATTGTACCTTCGGGTGCACATACTGCTACGTGCCCACGCTCGGCATTTACGGAGGACTGAAGCCGGATGACTGGCGGCGATGGGGCCAGTTCACCACATTCAAGGACAACGCGGCGGAACTGCTCGCGCGCGAACTGGGGAGCCACCAGACGATTTATTGCTCGCCGCTGGTCGATCCGTATCAGCCGGCGGAGGTAGAACGCCGCTTAATGCCGCAGATCCTCGAAGCGGTGGCGGCGAATCCTCCGCATGTATTTGTGATTCAGACGCGCGGTCCGCTGATCCTGCGGGATGTTGACCTGCTGAAAAAGATCCCGCGATTGCGCGTGAGTTTTTCGATCACGACGAATCGCGAAGAGGTGCGGCGTATGTACGAGCCGCACTGCGCGCCGATTCCGGAGCGCCTCGAAGCGATCCGTGTGCTTCGCGCAGCGGGGGTCGAAACGTATGCGACGCTCGCGCCGCTGCTGCCTTGCGATCCCGAAGAATTGGCGGCACTGGCAATCGAGGCGAGCGGTCGCGATCTGATCGGCGATCCGCTGCACGTGCGCGCCACGAAGCGTCATGGAGCGACGACGCGCGAAGCCGCGTTTCGCATCAGCGAAGTGCAAGGGCATGGCGAGTGGCTCGACGCCGCGTTTCAAGCAGAGGCCGTGGAACGAATCGCGTCCGCCGCGCGCAAACTGGGCTTCGGATTCGATACGGGACCCCGCGGATTCGCTAAGCTCGTCGATAGCTCCACGTATGAATCAAATCCTGAATCAGACTCACGACGGCGCCTGCGGCGCGCAGTGGATTAAGAATTCTTCCGGCGAGGAGATCGTCTCCTACAATCCCGCCGACGGATCCGAACTGGGCCGCGTGCGCCTCGCCGGCGCGGACGATTACGAAACGATGATGCGGGACGCGCTTCGCGCCTTCGAGCGCTGGCGCCTGCTGCCCGCGCCTAAACGCGGTGAAATCGTACGCGAGATCGGCAATGCGCTGCGCGAATCGAAGGACGAACTCGGCGCGCTGGTGACGCTCGAAATGGGAAAAATTCTCGCCGAAGGAAGAGGCGAGGTGCAGGAGATGATCGACATCGCCGATTTCGCGGTCGGCTTATCGCGTCAGCTCTATGGACTCGCAATGCACAGCGAACGCCCGGGGCATCGCATGTACGAACAGTGGCATCCGATCGGACCCGTCGGCGTGATCAGCGC
>JAIQFJ010000147.1 GCA_020073325.1 Terriglobia bacterium
TCAAGGATCAGCTTCGCCTGACCCAGCGCCAGGCCGTCAACGCGTCCGATCAGGACGGCACTCAGCATCAGGGCGAGCGAACCATTTACACCTACGATTTCGCAGGCCAGCGCACTCGAAAAGTCACGCTATCGGCGGGTGGAGCGAAGCTCAAAGAGCGCTTCTACGCCGGTGGGTTCGAGCTGTATCGCGAATACGGCGCAAACGCGCTGGAGCGGCAAACCCTGCATGTTATGGATGACAAGCAGCGCATCGCACTGGTCGAAACCAAGACCGCCGACGCGAATGCTCCCGCCGGTTCGCTTCCGGCGCAGACGATCCGGTACCAGTTCGGCAATCATCTGGGCACCGCGTCGCTCGAACTCGACGAGAATGGCGCGATTATTTCTTACGAGGAATATTATCCCTTCGGCGGCACCGCGTATCAGGCGGGGCGCACGCTCGCCGAAGTCAGCCTGAAGCGCTATCGCTATTTAGGCAAAGAGCGCGACGAAGAGACCGGGTTCAACTATAACGTGGCGCGCTACTACGCGCCTTGGCTCGCGCGCTGGATCAGTCCGGATCCCGCGGGATTGAAGGAAGGTCCCAACCCGTATCAATATTCGCGGAATAATCCCATTGTGCTGTCGGACCCCGGCGGCACCGATCCCACGGGAAACGATCCTCCCAACGGAGCGACCGTCGGGCCATTCCAGTTCAGAAATATTCAGGCGACCGGGAATTTGAACGTCAACGCCAGCATCACGCTCAACAATCTTTTCTCGTCGGATCGATCTCTTACCGTCAACAGCCTGTTTGCGGGCGGCCACCTGACGCTGGTTGCCGATACTACACTCACGCCCTTCGGCCTGACGGGCAGAAGCTCGGCGCTGCTGAGTCTGGACTCTCTGCATGTCGATCATCAGTTCTTCTCGACGACACTTTCCGCGAACGCGACGCTCGCGGCTGGTCCGTTTGCGCTGGACCTGAATGCGGACGCGACCGGAAGCTCGGTGATCGATCGCAATATCAGCCTGAGTTCGCCGGGCGATTCGCTGCGCTACACGCTCGATAATTTCGATGGCAGCGCGAACCTTTTTGGACGGTTCTTCCTGAGGACCGGTCCGATCAATCGCGTACTGGGCGCGTTTTCGCTCACCGCCGACAGTCACGGCACGTCCGGCGTCCTCGGATTCCGGGGCTACATCGGACTGCCGACGCTCGACCCCGGCTACAACATCAACATCGTGCGTCTCACGGGCGAGGGAACTTTCGGACCCGGTGGCTACGATCTGCATGGAGATTTCCGGCTCCTGCTGCCGCCGGTCGCCTTTGCCACCGGACGATTTGGGCTCGACTCCACCAACGGCTTCACGGCCAGCGGCCACTATGTCGGACTTCAGTTCGGCCCTCTGGGATTGACTCCGACCATCGATCCTCTCGCCGCCTCGCGGCCGCCTAATATGACGGCGTCGCCCGGCGATCCCGATACGAATCTCAGCCGTCAGCTCGCGCAACCGGAGCCGACTCGCACCGGTCCAGGTTACACCGTGCGGCTGTTCGACCCGGGGGCCAGCATCGGCTATACATACTTCAACTACAGCCGCTCCGGCGCGACGATCTTTTCGGCGGGTTTCGCGCCTCGCGCAAAATACCAGGATTTCTCTCTGGATCAGCCGCCGCTGCCGAGCGTCCTCGGGGCGGTGCCGGGACTCGACACCCTGCTCTATGGCCACGACACCAGCACGCCGGCCGGTGTGTACTTCGGACTTTCGTTCACCCGAACATTTACGAATCCATAATTCGACGCCAACAGGAGGAACAACATGGCAAATGCCAAACCGCAAACACCGGAGCGCACCACGCACGTGGTCAGTCCTGAAGTTTTTCAGCAGGTCTACGACTCGCCCGCGTCACTGCCGGGCGCCTATCGCTGGGTGACTCGCGACGAAGATGTGCGAGCCATCGAAAAGATCCTGGGGATTCCGGACAAGAGCATCGGCGCCCCGCTGTGGGTCAGCGGCGACACGCGGCATTGTCCCAAGTGCGGACGCGAGTCGAACTGGCTGGATATCGTCGGCTCCGCGCTCACGAAGGTTCATCAGAAAGCGTTGCTGATTGAAGTGATTCTCGGCGAGCGGAAATACGTCAACGTCGAAGTTCCGCACGCGATCGCGGACCTGGTCTGCTACAACTGCAAGACTCCGATCGTCGATCTGCGCAGTTTCAAGTGCCACAACTGGGCCTACGCGCGCGGATCCATCCTCGAGATCGTCGAGAAAGCCAGCCAGCAGCACTAAGAGATTCCAAGTCAGAAGGAGTACGAAGATGCCGACGAACAATCCTGTCCGGATCAGCCTGGTGAATGCGCAGGGGCAGCCCCTCGGTGGAACGGTCGACCTTGTATTCACGCCGCAAGGGACGAGCACCGCGGCTCCCATCACCGTCAAAGCTTTAGATGCATCGAAAGATATCGACGTCGGTGCGCAGCAGAATATCCCTGCCGGGAAGTATCAGCTCGCCATTCGCGGCGCGGACGGAACGTCGGTTTCGCAGTTGATCACGATCGACGGCGCGACGCCCATCAAGGTGGTCGTCCCGCCGATTGTGATTCTGCCAAGCACGTTGAAAGGAACCCTGACGTTCGATAACGGATTCCCCGCCGCCGGCATCACCACCCGCGCGTATCACATCGCATTCGGCGGACAGGCGACAAAACTCCAGGAAGCCGTCAGCGACGCCGCGGGGGCGTACACGATCTCCTACACACGCCCGGTCTCGCCGATCAATCTTCAAGTGAGAGTGGTCGACTCGAAGAACGCCGAGGTGACCATCTCCGCGATCAAGTACAACGCGTCGACGGCGGAGACGCTGAACCTGGTGGTGCCCGCAAGCGTCAAGGCCGCGCCCTCCGAATTCGCGCGACTCTCCGCGGATCTGACGAAATCCATCGGCGACATTTCAAAACTCGGCCAGGCGCAGGAAACGACCGGCCGGCAGGATCTGACGTTGCTGCGGCAGTCGACGCAATGGGACGCGCGCTTGGTCGCGCTTGCCGCGACCGCAGTCCAGCAATCCGCCAGCGCAGGAGTCGGGCAGGATGTGCTGTATGCGCTGTATCGCGTCGGCCTGCCGACCGATCCCGCGCTTCTCGCGACGGTTCCCACGGCGACCGTGCAAGCCGCGTTGAAGAAAGCTTCCGATGCGGGAATCGTTCAGATGGACGACCGCACCATGGCGGCCGCGGTCACAGCCGTACAGAATTTCGCCGCCAAAACATTGCTCGCCTCTACCGTTCCGGGAACGGTCTCGACTTTTCGCGACCTTCTGACGCCGGTTTTCAAGGACAACACGGCGCAGCTCACCGCATTCGCAAATTTATATTTCAGCCAGGGATCAGCAGATGGAGATTTCTGGGCCAAAGCCGCTGCCTTGAACATTCCCGCCGCGACCATCGACTCCCTCAAGCTTCAAGGCAAATTTCTCTACCTGACGTCGAATAGCGCGCCGCTCGCTCAGAAGCTGCAACAAACGATCGGCTCGGCTGCGAACCTCAGCCAGCTCGCCGATCAGGATTTTCATAAGCCCGCCGCGTGGCAGGCGACCCTCACATCGTTGGCGGGAACCGGCGGTGACAAGGCTCTCGATGCGCTGATCCCGTCGGCCTATGCAGGCTCAACGACCGCCGATCGCGCTGCCGCCTATGCGGGCGATCTCGCGCGGAGAGTCCGCATCAGCTTTCCGACGCAAGTCACGGCGCGCATGATCGAGACCAAGGAACTCGCCGTGACACCGGCCTCCGCCGGTCCGGTGACGACGTTTCTGCGAAAAGCCTCTTCGCTGGGATACAGTCTTGGGCGCACTCCGCTGAACCGTTTTCTCAAAGCGTCCGGCTCGAATCTTCCGGCCCTGGACACGGCGGCGATCAACCAGGCGAAGACGCTCCATCGCCTGTATCAAATCACGCCGGGCACGGAGTCGTTTCAGGCGGCCGTGCAGCTGGGGTTTACTTCCGCGCACGACATCGCGAAATATCCTCAGGCCGAGTTCATGAGGAAGTACGAGTCCGCGTTCCCCGACGGAGAAGCGCTGATCGTGTATCGCCAGGCGCGCACCGTCAGTTCCGTGACCTTCAATGCGTTCGCGACGGCCAAGGCGCTCGACACCCAGGCTCCCATCTACGCGTCGTCGGGTTCAGCCGCCGACCGCCAGCAGGCGAAGGATTCGCTGGTCGAACAGTTCCCCTCCATGACGAGCCTCTTCGGCAATCTCGACTTCTGCCAGTGCGACGATTGCCGCTCTGTGCTGAGTCCCGCCGCGTATTTCGTCGACGTGCTGGATCTGCTGGGCCAAAATTCGGCGCCCAACGCCGCAGGCTACACACCGCTCGACGTGCTGATCGGAAAAGATGCCACGGTGCCCGGCCGCCGTCCCGACCTCGGCGCGCTGCCGCTGACCTGCGAAAACACCAATACCGCGATGCCGTATATCGACCTGGTCAACGAGATCTTCGAATACTACATTGCGCATTCGACGCTGGATGCCGGCGCGGCCTACGACACCGGAAGCGCCACGACGGATGATCTGGTCGCCGAGCCGCAGCACATCCTGCCCGACGTTTACAACACGACGCTGAAGCAGGCGCTTTATCCGTTGAATCTGCCGTTCGATCTGTGGATCGAGACCGTGCGCGGCTTCCTGGACTATTTTAAAATTCCGCTCGCGAAGCTTCTCGATACCTTCCGCCAGGCAAGCACGCTCGAATTGTTCGCCGGTCCGCCGGCGACCCCCTATTTCAGATCGCAGATTCTGGCGGAAGCGCTCGCGATCGCGCCGGCCGAGTATGCGGTGTTCACGTCGGCGACTCCGGCCAACTGGTTTCAGCTCTACGGCAGCTACGCGAACGAAGCCGCGGCGCTGGTCGATCTGCAATCGGCCAAGACGCTTTCGCAGAAGATGGGCATCAGCTATCAGGACGTCACTGATCTGGTCCAGACCGGATTTCTGAATCCCGGGCTGTACTCGCTGATCTTCCAATTCGAGCGATTCGATATCAGCATGGCGGACGCGTTCAGCTTCACCAATCAGCCCGGCTTTCCCGCGCTCACGGCGGCGCAAGCCACGGCGTTCGGCACGAAGCTCGATCAAATCACGGCGAGCTATCTGCAACAGAATCCGTCCTCCACGTTCAATGCCCGCAACTGGCTGGCTGCGCTTCTTCCGGCGAACTATTCGAAAAAAGTTCTGGTGCTGGCCGATGCGGACAGCGGCTGCAATTTTTCCACGACCGTGCTGCAGTACGCCGATGGATCCGCCGCGACGCCGCTCGATTTCCTGAAATTCAATCTCTTCGTGAGGCTCTGGAAAAAACTCGGCTGGAGCATGGACGAAGTGGATCGCGCGCTGCAAGCGTTCTTCCCGGCGAACCTTCCGCTTTGGACAGACGCCGGATTCGCCGCCGCGTTCGCCACAGCCTGGAAAACGGCACTGGTGTATCTTGCGCACCTCGATGATCTGAATACGCAGCTCGCTCCTGCGATGGGACGAAATGCGCTGCTTCCGCTGTGGAGCAATCTGCCTACGCAAGGCGAAAATTCGCTCTACAGCCAGCTCTTCCTGACCTCGAGCGTATTGAATAACGACTTCGCGCTCGACGACCCGAACGGCAATTTCCCCTGCCCGTCGTCCGACCTGAACCCGGCGTCGCGCACTCTCTCGGCACATTCTGCCGCAATTCAGGGAGCGCTGGGTCTCACCTCGGACGAAATCACCGCGATCCTCGCCGACGCGAACGTCGCTTCACCGGCCGCGTTTAACCTGGCGAATCTTTCCATCTGCTATCGCTACAGCCTGATGGCGCAGTGTCTGGAGATCAGCGTGTCCGACCTGATCGCGCTCCGCGTCATGTCGGGACTCAATCCCTTCCAGCCCGTCTCCGGCACATCCATCGCCACGTTGGCGCAGGACGTCTTGTTGACGCAGACGCTCGAATTCGTGAAGCAGGCGAACGCGGTCGAAAACAGCGGCTTCACCGTCGAAGATCTGA
Organism: Terriglobia bacterium; assembly: GCA_020073325.1. Lineage (GTDB taxonomy): Bacteria > Acidobacteriota > Terriglobia > Bryobacterales > Bryobacteraceae > Palsa-187. The sequence continues at coordinate 6,026 of JAIQFJ010000147.1, forward strand.
AGTACCTGCTGCGGCATCAATTCGATCCGGTCGGCAAGTATCAGAGCGACCCGAATGCGCTCATCACGTTGGTCCAATCGGTCGCAAACGGGCTCGGGCAAATCCGCGCACAGAACAGCGTGCCTGCCGATCTCATGAGCCAGGCCGAGAGCCTCATCGACCAAAAGCTCTCCGGTTTGGTGCCGGCCGCGATTCTTAAAACTCTTTTCCTCCATCTGACGAATTCGCAAACCTATACCGGATCGCAGGGCGGCGTCGCTGTGGCGATCGATCCCGCGCCGTTCGCGGGCGAGCCGTCGCTGACATTCCAGTATGACGCCGTCACGCAGACTCAGTCGGTCGGATTCAAAGGATTGCTCACCGACTGGAAGAAGTCGCAACTGGAGACGATCAACAATACGCCGCTGTTTAGCGGATTGCTCAACGCGGTTCAGACGCAGGCGCACGATGCCTTGACAAAGAGCGTCAATGACCTCCTCGGTGTGTGGGCCAGCCTGGTTCAATATGAAGCCGTACAAACGCCGGTCGCTCCGGCGGCCTCGATCAGCGATCCGCTCAACAAGCTGGCCGTCGATCCTGCGCTGACCTTCAGCTACGATCAATCGGACCTCCTGCAATGGCTCGGCTATCGCGGCGTGCTGACGGATCAGAAACTGACCGCGCTGACAGCGATCAACAATTCGGCGACGCTCGCGGCACTGCTGGCGAACATCCAGCAGCAGGCGCTGCCCGCGTACAACGAACTGATCGGCTCGCTGCTCGCGATGTGGGCCAATGGACAGACCTACGTCGCTTCCACGAATCCGGTCGCGCCAGCGAGCCAGATCGATGCCGCGGCGTTCGCTGCAGCATTGGCGCAGGCGCAGCAGGACGGCACGATCGTCGATCCCGTTCCCCCGATCCAGTTCGCCTATGACGCCGCGTCGCAGACGCAAACCCTGACGTGTCAGGGAGTCCTTTCCGACTCGATGCGCGCGCAACTCAGTGCGCTGCTGCCGTCGGCGGTTCTCGCGAATCTTCTGCAAACTGCGCGCACTCAGGCCGCGCAACTCTTCCAGAACCTCGCCGCGAATCTGCTCACGATCGCGCCTGCCGATCTCGACACCTACGTAAAGCCGTTCCTGGGAGCCGGCGCTGCGACTGGCCAGCGGCTGGCCAAGGCCGAACTCGTCAAGGCGTTTTCTCCGTTGCTTGCGCGGAAACTTTCGCGACAACTCGTATTGCAGGCTCTCGCCACCGGTCTGTCGTCCAATCCGCCGCTGACGGAAGCACTGGTGACGGACGCAGCGTTGCTGAACGATCCTTCGAATCCGGGACGATCGCTGCTCGACGCGTTTTTCGCCGTCGGACAGCCTGCCGTAAGCGCGACCTACTACGCCTCCACCGATCAATTGGGCGCCGTGCTTGCATCGGGATTGGCCGCGACGACGGACACGCACGATCCGTCCAATAGCGCGCCCGGAATGCGCAGTTGCCGCTTCGAAGGGTACCTGCAAGTACCAACCGATGGTCCGTATCGCTTCTTCGCCGAGCTTGGAAATACAAACGCGCAGGTCGCTTTCCGGCTGGATTCGCCGGATCCGGCCTCGCTGCTTCCAAATCCGGTCATCCAGTGGACCGCGTCGAAAGACGGAGACGAGGCCAGTCAATTCGCGCAACTGAAAGGCGGCATCGCCTATCACTTTACCGTCGACTTCAAGACGCTCGGCGCCGCCGGCGCGAGTCTTTTGATTCAGGGCGAGAATCTTCCGAAGGGTCCTCTGAGCCAAGTCCAGCTTTACGCGCAATCCGCTGTGAACGGATTCTCGCGAGCCTGGATTCTGGTGTCGAAGGTGATCCAGATTCTTCAATTGACCGCCATCGGAGAGCGCGAATTGAGTTATATGGTGGCCAACGCGTCGCAGTTCAGTAATCTCAGGCTGAGTTCGCTGCCGACGCAAGCGTCCGACGATTCGGTCGTGAACGCGGTTGCGCTCTTTACGCAATTCCGTGCCCTCGCCGATTACGCCAGCCTCCGTAAGGGACCCGCCGGCGCCACCGACGGACTGATCGACGTATTCCAGGCCGGCTCCCAAGCTGCGCCTCCCACGCCTGCCTCGACCGTCCTCGCGAATCTGACGCGTCGCGATGCAGCTACGGTTGCCGCCGTCGCGGCCGCGCTTGGCCCTGAACCGCTGTTCACGACCACCAGCGGTGTCCGGCGCGTGTGGGACGCGCTGCAATTGATCCAGATCCTCGGATTGCCGGTCGCCTCCGTTTCCGCCGCGACCGCGATCATCAATACTGCTCCGGCGAATCCGGATCAAATCGCCGCGAATTTCAAGAATGCGGTGAAGGCTCAATATACGCCGGATCAGTGGCGTCCTATCGCGAAATCCGTGTTCGACGTTCTGCGCCGCAGGAAACGCGATGTGCTGGTCTCCTATCTGGTGAATAAGCTCGGCCTGCAAAATTCGAATCAGCTTTTCGAATACTTCCTGGTCGATCCGGGGATGGAGCCGGTGGTCCAGACTTCGCGGCTGCGCCTGGCGATGTCCTCGCTGCAGACCTTCGTGCAGCGTTGCCTGCTCAATCTCGAAAACGAAAACACCACGCAGCCTGCGCGCAACGTCTCCCCCAGCGCGATCGATTCGGATTGGTGGGACTGGATGAAGCGCTATCGCGTGTGGCAGGCGAATCGCGAAATTTTCCTGTTCCCCGAAAATTGGATGGAGCCCGAGCTGCGCCTCGATAAGACAGATCTGTTCCAGGCGCTCGAAGGCGATCTTTTGCAGGGCGACGTCACGCGCGATCTGGTCGAGGATTCGTTTCTCGCCTATCTCAAGGGACTCGATCTGCGCGCGCGGCTCGATATTGTCGCATCGTATTTCGATCAGGATGCGGCAAGCCCCGGCCACAGTACGCTTCACGTGCTCGGCCGCACCTACGGTCACCCGCACAAATATTTCTACCGGACCTTCGAAGACGGCTCGTGGTCCGGCTGGCAGGCGGTGACGCCCGATATCGAGGGCGATCACATCGCGATCGCGGTCTGGCGCGGCCGGATCAATATCTTCTGGCTGTCGTTCGTGACCAAGGCGCAGGCTCCGCCGCCCACCACCAACCATAGTGGCGGCGCCGTATCGGGTCTCGATTTCGGCAGCCTGGCCGGCGATATTTTCACCGGCGCGCCGCAGAAACAGATTCAGGTGCAACTGCATTGGAGCGAACTGGTTCAAGGCAAGTGGACCAACCGCATCTCGAGCGACGTCGAGAAGTCGGAACTCATCAGCGTGCACGACGACTTCGACCAGCGCAGTCTTCACATCCACGTTTCGAAAGAAATGGATGCTCAAGGCAACGAAGGTGCGATTCGAATCCATCTCGACTTCCCCGCGGTTTATGAACAGGAGTATTGGACCAGGCGTGGCTACCTGACGGAGCTTTATATGTACGACTCGCTTCACCACTCGGGCGCTGTTGCCCGCGACCTCGCCGCGTTGGCGGAACTCCCGCGCGCGAATCACGCGTTTCGCGTCACCAGCAAGAATTGCAATCCCGATTTCCGGTCCGATTACTGGATCGCGCCGCAAAATTACCCCTACAACACGACCGGCGTCGATGCGACTCGCTACACGGGTTCATCGAAGCTCACGGCCACCTTCCAGACGCATATCCAAAACTCGTCGACAAGCACTTCCGACACGGAAAATATTTTGAAGAGCGCAAATAACTTCGAAATTCTCACTCCGTCGAACAATGTGGTCGCGCCGTTCCTCGATCCGAACGATCCTCTGCTCACCGACGCCGGCGGATTGATCGCGCCCGTTTTCTTTAAAGACACAAGCAACCCCGGCGCCGGCGTCAGCGCGGCATTCCGCGATGAACGGACGTTCTTCGTCGAGCCGTCGCTCACCGAGACCGTAGTTCAAGAGTGGGAGCAGTGGGCGGTGCAGCCGCCCATGGTGAACCAATTCGCGGATCCGAATATTCTGCAGCACATTAACGTTGTCGCGCAGGTTCCTGAGACGATCGGCCCGGTGAACCCGGGCGATCCGGAGTACTCCGTCGGATCGATTCGCGAAGTGAACGATTGGGTCACCGATCCCGCAACGGTGCTTACGTTCGGAGACACGGTGATCGGAAAGCAGGGCGGCATCCAAACCGTGGCGACGAACGTCGCGAATGCCGGCATCGGAAATGTCGCAGTGGCAAACGGCGGCTTCGCAAATGCTGCCGCAGGCTTATCGATCGTAGGCCGCGAGGGAATTGGCGTCACACAGATGCAATCCATCGAGCGATCGCTGGGCCAGAAGTCATTGGGCGGAATCTTGAACGGCGCCGCCGGCCAGATCAATCAGTGAAAGGAAAGAACACATGGCACTGACAAAGAGTTTTCATAACACGATCGACTCCGCCCGGATGTATCAGTACTACACGGGCTCCGGCTGGAAGGTCGGTCCAACCTACATCACGTTCCGGAACCGGAGCCTGGCCTATCAGTTCTTTCCGCACTTTCATCCGTATGTTCCATCGTTGATCCAGCGTTTGAACGATGGAGGATTTCCAGAGCTTCAGGATTCCGACACGCTGTACCTGCCGCAGCCGAACCCGCCGTCGGGCCAGCCGTTGCAGCCACTGACTCCGATCCCCGACAGCACGCGCGCAACCCTGTTCGCGAACATCACGGGGAATCGGCCGAACAGCGGGCCATCGATCGCATTGGCTGCCGGCACACCGATCACGCTTCCCGCGGGAACCACCGTCACCGTCGCGGCCGGTACGGTCGTGGGACATCCCGACGGCTCCACCGCCGCGCTGGGCGCAGCGGCCTCGTTTGCGCTGCCCGGATTCCTGCCGGTCTCTTTTTCGAGCGGCATCCAGAACACGAAGGCCGCCGGCGCGATCATCGTTCTCGACTCCACGAAGGTCACGATCACGCTCCCGGCCGGTGCCAGCGCTGTTCTCACTGACGACGGCTCGCCCGTGCAGTTCGCCGCCGGAACCAGCGTCGCGATTCGCAGTGGCGAGCCGCAGCCGTTCTACTACGTCGACGATTTCGCCGCGCAGTACAGCCCCGACATCACCGTGGTCGACCAGCCCTTCCCGGTGAAGAACATCGATTTCACCGACGAAGGCGCCTACTCGATCTACAACTGGGAGCTGTTCTTTCACGCGCCGCTTCTGATCGCGGTACACCTGAGCCAGAATCAGAAATTTCAAGACGCGCAGAATTGGTTCCACTACATCTTCAATCCCACCGACAACTCTCCCGGGCCGACGCCCGAACGATTCTGGAAGGTGGAGCCGTTCCAATACACCGACGTCCACTTAATCGAGGATATTCTCGTCAATCTCTCGCAGAAGCAGGACGGCCCGCTCTACGATCAGACCATCCGCAGCATCAACGACTGGATGGATCATCCATTCCAGCCCTGGGCCGTGGCGAAACATCGTCCCTCGGCGTACATGATGAAGACCGTCATGGCGTATCTCGACAATCTCATCGCGTGGGGCGATTCGCTGTTTCAGCAATACACCATCGAGACCATCAACGAAGCGACACAGCTCTACGTGATGGCCGCCAACATTCTGGGCGATCGTCCGCAGGCGGTTCCAACCAAGGGATCGGTGAAGCCGCTCACTTACAACGATCTCCGCGCGAGTACGCTTGATCCGTTCGGCAACGCGATGGTCGACATGGAAGTCGATATCCCGTTCGACATCACCGCGCCGTCCGGCTCCGGCGACGCTTTGAATGGCGCGCAGATTCTTCCGAGCATCGGCAAGACTCTATACTTCTGCATCCCGCGCAACGACAAACTGCTTGGATATTGGGATACGGTTGCGGACCGCTTATTCAAGATCCACAACAGCCTGAACATCCAGGGCGTGTTTCAAAAGCTTCCTCTGTTCGATCCGCCGATCGATCCCGCGCTGCTGGTTCGCGCCGCCGCCGCCGGACTTGACGTGAGCGCCATCGTCAGCGGATTGAATCAGCCTCTGCCGCTGGTCCGGTTCCGGCTTCTGGTCGCGAAGGCGACGGAATTGAGCCAGGAGGTGCGATCGCTCGGCGCCAGCATGCTTACGGCGATGGAGAAGCAGGACAACGAATCGATGGCGCTGCTTCGAGCAAAGCATGAAAACACGATTCTCAGCCTGGCGAACGTTGTGAAATATTCGCATTGGCAGGAGGCGGCGAAATCGACGCAGTCTCTGCAAATGTCGCTCAACTCCGCGATCCAGCGATATTCCTACTACCAGAAGCTGCTGGGCCGCACCGACGCTCAAATCACCAGCAGTCTCCCGCAACTCGATCCGCTCGACCAGGGTGGGCTCGACAATCTGCGCTTCACGCAGGGTGATCTGAGCAGCGAGCCGCAGATGGGACTGGACCCCATCAATCCCGACATCTCGCAGGACGCGACCAGCGTGAGCGACGGCGAAGTCAAGACACTGAGCAATAAAGAGGTGGAGGAACTGGACAAGCTCGGGATGGTGCGCGATTTTCACATCGCGTCGAGCAGCCTGGAGGCTTTGGGCTCTGGCCTTGCGATCATTCCGCAGTTCAAAGCGCACGCGCAGCCGATGGGTTGCGGGGCCACGGTGGCCTTCGGCGGACAACACCTGCATTCGATGGCAAGCGGTCTCGCGGCGATCTCTCGCGCAATCGCCGAAGAGTATTCGTTCGAAGCGAGCAAGGCCGGCAAGCTGGGATCCTACGCTCGCCGCGAACTGGACTGGACGTTCCATAGCAACAGCGCCAAGAACGAGATCAACCAGATCTTCAAACAACTGCGCGGCGCGCAGATTCGCGAGGCGATCGCCAAAAAAGAATACGACAACCATCAGGTGCAGATGGCGAACGCGCAGCAGATTGTCGACTTCCTGCAAGGCAACGACATCGGCGGCGGCGTCCCGATTAAAGAAACCACGGTCGGTTTCTATACGCTGATGAAGCGCCAGGTGAAGGGAATCTACACCAAGGCGTTTCAGCTCGCCTACGACGTCGCGAAGAAAGCCGAGCGCGCATTGCAGCACGAACTCGGCGATTCGTCGCTGAATTTCATCCAGTTCAGCTATCTCGACGGGCCGGAGGGATTGCTGGCAGGCGAAAAACTTCAGTACGACGTCAAGGCCATGGAAATGGCCTACTTCGATCTCAATCAGCGCGAATACGAGCTGACCAAGCATGTCAGCCTGATGCAGGTGGATCCACTCGCGCTTCTGCAGCTCCGCACCACGGGGAGCTGTACCTTCACCATGCCCGAAGAGCTGTTCGACCTGGACGGCCCCGGTCACTATTTCCGGCGTGTCAAATCGGTCGGCGTGACGCTGCCCTGCGTCGTCGGACCGTACACCAGCGTGAATTGCACCGTCACCCTGCAGCAAAGTTCGATCCGCGTCAGCACGGACCCGGGAAAGAATTACGCGCGCCAGGGCTCGAACGATCCGCGATTCAACGATTACTACGGCTCGATCGAATCCATCGTCACGAGTTCGGCTCAATCCGACAGTGGCATGTTCGAGACGAACCTGAAAGACGAACGCTACCTGCCCTTCGAAGGCGCGGGCGCCGCTGCCAGCGTCTGGCAGTTGACGCTTCCCTCGGACGTGAAACAGTTCGACTTCGAAACCATCTCCGACGTGATCGTCCATCTTCGCTATACCGCACGCGAGGGCGGCCAATTGCTGAAGTCCGCAGCCGTCCAGAATCTGCAGACCGCGATTCAGAAAGCGCACACGGTGGGCTCGGTGTGCCTCTTCTCCATGCGGCACGACTTCCCGACGGAATGGGCGAAGTTCAAGAACGTCACCATTGGTGGCGCGATTCAGACCGCGGAGATCGACTTGGTGTTCCGCGCCGAAAACTATCCGTTCTGGTCTCAAGGGATCGTCGGAAGCGGCGCGTTGAAGGGCGTTCAATTGTTCGCTGAATCCACGAAGACGCAAATCATCGTCTCCGACGCCAATGCGCATTCGGACACACTCGTCAGAAATCCGCTGCTCGGGAATCTACTCGCCGGCAAACTGGCCAAGATCCCGATGCCCCCTGCCGTGACCGATCCAGCCAAACCGTTCGCCTTGCGCTTCGACGATAACTCGATGACCGATCTCTGGATCGCAATCACGTGGGGCAAGTGACCCGTCTAAAACGGCGTGTCCAAAACGGTTTCAGTGGCAACTCTCGATTCGTCGGAGCTGAAGGAAACCAGCCTGAATTCAGTCCGCGAAGATAGAATCGTGGCCGCGCAGGATTTGAATGTGGATATTCCTGGATTTTCGACCGCTAACCTCACTGAGATTACGGTTTTGCCGCGATGAAATACGACGTTCCACTCGCCATCCAACTCGTGACTT
>JAIQFJ010000148.1 GCA_020073325.1 Terriglobia bacterium
GCGAGATTCCGTGCTCGATTGCGCCGAGGACTGCCAGCGCCACCAAGATTTTCGCGATCAGGTAGCCCCAGTACTTCATACCTATTGGACACCCGCCCGTACCGCCGGGTTCCTAATACTCTCTACGAACCTCGGCTGTATTTAGTTTGGCACAAATTACGAATAGAGTTCGGGAATCGATACTTCGAAGGACGGATCGGCGGTCCGCAGGATGCCGTCTTTCGATTCGCGCAGCCCCTCGGCAGCCGTCGCGACATAGGTCTGTCGAGTCGCCGGATCGATCACCCAGACATAGGCGACGCCCATCGCGAGGAAATCGTTGATCCGCTCCTCGACTCGAGTCCAACGGTCTTCCGAGGAAAGAATTTCGATGCACAGGAACGGAGGCGTCGTGAGGATTCGTTCTCTTGGCCGGCCCCCCAGAACGACGCAGATGTCAGGAACGCGAAACCGGTTTTTCGCAACCTGCACACGCATCTCCGGCAACACCGTTATGTTCCACTCCGCCCTGCGCGATCCGAGAAAGATGATCAGCGCCCCCTGCAGCCAGGAATGATCCGATTCCCCCATATTCCGCTCGAGCACCTCCCCGTCCACGTAGTCGCAATCCGACTCGTAAACAGTAGTCAGATACTCTTCGACGGAGATCAACGCTCGGGTCGTCGACATGTCCTGAAATTTAGCACACCTCATGGGCGCTCGCTCTTTAATCGCATGCACTCCTCGATCCCCTGGCGCGCCTGTTCCGACCCCGGATCGATCCGCAGCACCTCGCGAAATTCGGCCATGGCTTCGTCATAGCGGCCCAGCGTCGCCAGCGCCCCCGCCAGGTTGAAATGCGCCCGCGCATATCCCGGATTCAGCGCGATCGCCGACCGCAACTCCGCCGCGGCCTCGTCGAATTGCTCCGCCGCCGCCAGCGCCGTGCCCAGGTTGTAATGATCCTCCGCGCTCTCCGGTTTCAGCCGCACCGCCTCCCGAAATTCCGCGACCGCGCGATTCGGCTGCCCCGCCAGCCCATACAGCCTGCCGAGGTTGTAATGCGTATCCGCATCATCGGGCCGCGCCCGCAGCGCTTCCATTAAATGCGACTCCGCCTCCGGATACCGCTGCTCCTCGATCAGCACCACTCCCAGTCCTTCCCGCGCGTCAGGATTTCCCGGTTCCAGCGCGACCGCCCGGCGGTACTCCGCCTCCGCCGCCGGAAACTGATCGCGTTTGCTCAGCGCCGCCCCGGCATTAATATGAGCCTCCGGCAGTGTGGGCCGCAGCCGCAGCGTCTCGACCAGATAGGGTTGAGCCTCGTCCAGCCGGTTCTGCTCGATCAGCGTGTGGCCCAGCGCCGCCATCGCCATCCAGTTTCCGTCGGTCGCCTCCACCGCGTGGCGAAACAGCGCGACGCTGTCTTGCCAATAACCGATCTGCACCCAGGACACTGCGGCCCAGGCCGCGCACAGGATCGCCGCCGCCGGCGCCACGATCCGTCGCGGCAATTCGGCCCCGCCCCACGCGACCGCAATCGCCAGCCCGATCGTCGGTATATAGGTATAGCGGTCCGCCCGGCTCTGCACGCCGATCTGCACCAGCCCGATCACGGGCACCAGCGTCCCCAGAAACCATAGCCATCCGATCGTCAGGTATGGCCGCGCGCGGAATTGAAGGACTGCAAACGCCGTGATCGCGATCAGCGCCGCCGCGCTCGCCGCCACCATCCAGACCGGCAGGTCCGAATCGTAGGGATAAATCACCGCCAGATTCGACGGCCAGAAAAACTTCAGCGCGTAGACGACGTAAGAAACCAATGCGTTTTCGAGCCGCGGCCCGAACGGCACCTGCGCAAGCGTCGAAACCGCTCCGCCGCTTTGCTGCACCAGATACGTCACCATCGAAGCCGCTGCCGCCATCGCGAACATCGGAATTTTTTCCACCACCGCCCGCCGCTTGAGCGGCCACACGTCGACGAGCAGCAGCACAAACGGCAGCGTGACGATCATCGACTTCGACATCAGCCCTGCCGCGAACATCGCGAGCACCAGCAGGTAGCGCCACACCCCGCGCCGCCCGGCATAAATCGCATACGTCCACAGCGACAGCGCCCAGAACAACCCGCTGAGCACTTCTTTCCGTTCCGCGACCCACGCCACGGCCTCGACATGCAGCGGGTGCAGCGCGAACGCGAAGGCGACAAACGCGCTCGGCCAAGCTGCTTTGATCATGCGATAAAAAGCGGCAAAAAAAATCGCCGCACTCGCCGCATGCAAAAGGACGTTCGTCAGATGATGCCAGCCCGGATCGAGCCCGTACATCTGCATTCCCGCCAGATATGAGAGCCAGGTCAGCGGATGCCAGTTCGCCGCATAGCCGGTCCGAAACGCCCAGCCGACGCCGTCGTGCAAATGCGGATTCCGCAGGAGATACAGGTCGTCGTCATAATCGACAAACCCGAAGCTCCCGACGCGCCAATACAACGCCAGCACCGCCGCGACAAGCCCGGCAGGAATCCAGATCCGCTTGATAACCGGCAAGTCCCCATTATGGAGCAGTGGGGGGCGGACTTCAGCTCCGCTTCTGCGTCCCAAAAAGTGAAAGAAATCACCGGCGACTCCCATATCTCTGTGAGAGCAACCTCAGGAGAGAGCATCCATGAAAACGGCGATTCGCAGAATCGGTCTGTTCCTATTTCTGGCCCTATCCGCCTTCGGCCAGTCTGTCATCTCGTACATTCCGCAAATCGCGGATGGAGGAGGATGGCAGACCACGATCGTCGTGGCGAATACATCCTCCAGCGCTGCCTTCGTCAGCCTGAGTTTCCGTCAGGAAACCACGGCCGCAGCCACCCAGGATTGGAATCTTGCATTCCAGGAAGGACCCAACCAGAGCCTTTCCCTGACCGGCGGCCAAACCAGGTTTCTCCACACCCTGGCTACCGATTCCGCAACCTCTGTGGGATGGGGAGAGGTAATCGCCTCAGGACCAGGAGTGGCCGGAGTCGTGGCCTACGCGATTTTCACGCAACGAATTCCAGCGCGTCAGGACCAGGACGGAACCGCTGCCGCCGCGGCTGGCTCGGCTCGATTCCTGGTTCCGTTCGATAACAGCGGAGGCTTCATCACGGCTGTGGCCGTCGCGAATCCCAGCTCCACCGGGTCGATCAACGTGAATATCCAGCTCGATTCCGGAGCCATTTCCCATGGCTCGCTTACGCTTCCCGATCAGGGGCACGCCGCCTTTGTTTTGCCGGACCAATTTCCGGAAACCGCCGGACAGCGGGGTTTGGCCGAGTTCTACGTAACCGGCGCGGTGAGAGGGACCCCGTCCCTTTCGATGCTCGCACTGCGGTTCAATGCAAGCGGAGCGTTCACCACCGCTCCCGTGTACGGGCAGTCGGGAACTCCGATCATCGGCGTCACCCAGGGTGGCGGTGCAAAATAAAGCGCCGGTGATTCGGCCGATTCCAATCAGACTGGTGCATTTCAGCCACCCGATGCATTTCTAAGTCGCTGAGTACAGGAGTCTTAATATAGGCCACTCACGTGCACAATTCCCGGCAGGTGATGGTCATGAAACGATTAGCCCTGGCGACATCAATGATCGCTACCGCATTGACGGTTTGGGCACAGCAGTTTCCGGGAGCCCCCGAGTATCCGCAAGGCGACCCGCGCAGTCCGCAAGGCAATCAAGGCGTGGGCGTGCCCGACAACGGACCCGACGACGCGCAGGCAGACGCGCCCGATCGCGGCGTGGCGCGCATCAGTTTCATGAACGGCAATGTTTCGGTCCGCCGCGGCGATTCGGGCGACATGGTCGCCGCGATCGTCAACGCGCCGCTCACTATCGGCGACCGGCTGGTCACGGCCGACGGGCGCGCCGAAGTGCAGTTCGATTCGGCCAACATGATCCGCCTGGGACCCGCCTCCGAAGTGCGTTTCAGCGAGCTGCAATATCATCGCTACCAGATTCAAGTCGCCGCCGGCACGGTGAGCTTCCGTGTGCTGCGCGATTCCGACGCGCAAGTCGAAATCAGTACGCCGAGCATCTCTCTGCGCCCGGTGCGGCGCGGCATCTATCGCATCGATATTCACCCCGACGGGACCACCGGCATCACGCTGCGCGCCGGCGCGGACGGCGAAGTCTTCGGCCCGCGCGGTTCCGAACCGGTGCACAACAACTCCACGATGCTGGTCCGGGGATCGGGCAACGATCCTGAATTTCAAGTGACGGGTCCGGCTCCGGAAGACGAGTTCGATCGCTGGGCCGCGTCGCGCGACGCGCAACTGGAGCGTGCCGTGGCGCCTCGCTACGTGCCTCGCGACGTGTATGGCGCCGAGGACCTGGACGGCAACGGCCGCTGGGTTGACGACGGCTCCTACGGCCAGGTGTGGCAGCCGACCGGCGTCGATCCCGACTGGGCTCCGTATCGCTGCGGACGCTGGGTGTGGATGGATTACTACGGCTGGACCTGGGTCGGGTGCGAGTCCTGGGGCTGGGCGCCTTATCATTATGGCCGCTGGTATTACGGCAGCTACGGCTGGTGCTGGTGGCCCGGACCGCTCTCATCGCGCTACTACTGGCGTCCGGCTCTGGTCGGATTTTTCGGCTGGGGCGGCGGCGTCGGATTCGGTGCCGGCTTTGGATTTGGAAACGTCGGCTGGGTGCCGCTTGCTCCCTTCGAGCGCTTCCATCCCTGGTACGGACGGGGCTACTACGGCGGCTATCGCGGCGCAACCGTCGTGAACAACATCAACGTGACGAACGTGTATCGCAACGCGCGCTACTCGAACGGCATCACCAGCATGCACGCGGGCGAGTTCGGACACGGCTCGGTGAGCAGCGGAAATTTCGTGCGCGCTTCGGCCGGCGATCTGCGCAGCGCCGGCGCCGTGCGCGGCCAGCTTCCGTTCCAGCCCTCGCGCGAGAGTACACGGTTCACCAGTCGCTCCGCCAACATGAGCGGCGCGCCTCGCACCACCGAAAATGCGCGATTCTTTTCGCGGACACCCGCGGCGTCGGTGAATCGAGTCCCATTCGAGCAGCAGCGGCAGAGTTTTTCGAATCCGACGCGCTCGCCGGTGAGCCCGGCAGGCGGCGATTCTCGCGGCGGATTCCGCAATGTTTCGCCAAACTCGTCTCCCAACTCGTCCGGTAACGGCGGATGGCAGCGGGCAACGCCTTCGGGCGGGCAGGGAACTCGTCCGCAGAGCGCTGCGCCCTCGAACGGCGGATGGCAGCGTTTGGAAGGAAATCCGCGTTCGAATCCGAGCGCAAATCCGGGCTATAACGGCGGATATAACCGCGGCAACGGACCGTCTCCGTCGCAGCCGCAAGCCCGGCCCCAGTCGCAGCCTCAATCGCGCGGCGGTTATTCGCCGAGCCAGGCTCCGTCCAGGAATTACTCGCCGCAGCCGCGCAGCGAGCCGCAACAGCTCCGCATCAATCCTCCCATCCTGCAGAATCGCGGCAATTCGGGTGGCGGCGGTGGCGGCTCCAATCGCGGTCCGAGCGGCGGCGGCAGCGCGCCTCGTTCAAGCGGTGGAGGCGCCGGGTCGCACGGCGGTGGCGGCGGAGGTTCGCGCGGCGGCGGTGGCGGACGGCATTAGTTTGTTCGGTTGGGCTCATTAGGTTCTTCCCTCGTGTGGCCCGGTGGGTATTTCTCCACCGGGCCCTTTTTTTTCGAGGTTTTATGTGTGAGCGTGGACGCCAGTTGCGTCTGGAATAGGAGTTGGCTCCCGGGCCGGAACCTGTTCCAAAGCCGACTACCGGCGACGCCGCATTCATGCGAATCGTAAGAGAAACCCCGGCACTGTTTCACACCGACTGTGTGAAAACTCAACTTGACCAGGAATGTGGGGCCGCTCGTCGAGCGGCAAGCCGGCAGCCATGCCGGCTGACCGCGGAGCGAAATTCCAACCGCTCACTGACGAGTGGGTGTGAAAACTCGGATAGCCCGATCATTCAAGCGGAGAGCCTACAGCCCCATCCGCTCCAGCTTCCGGTAGAGCGTCTTCCGCTCGATCCCCAGGATCTTCGCGGCGCGGCTCTTGTTCCCGTTCGTCGCCGCCAGTACCCGGCGGATCTGCTCGGACTCGGTATCCGCCAGAGTCTCGCTCGCGGTGTCCCGCGAATCCATCTGCTCGATCGCGTTGCGCACCGCATCGCTGTCGATTCTGCCCCCCGGCGCGAGAATCGTCAGCCGTTCCATCATCGCCTGAAGCTGGCGAATATTTCCCGGCCACGAATATTCCTGCATCACCTTCAGGCCTGAATCGATCAGCTTCGTATCGAGCCCGTAGCGCTGGTTATACCGCTTCAAAAAATAATGGACCAGCAGCGGAATATCCGTCGCCCGCTCGCACAGCGGAGGCACCACCAGCCTGACGACGTTCAGCCGATACCACAGGTCTTCGCGGAACTTGCCCTCGTCGACCATCTTCTGAACATCTTTGTTCGTCGCCGCGATGACGCGTACGTCCACCTTCTTGGCCCGCGAAGCGCCCAGCGGCCGAATTTCCCGCTCCTGTAAAAATCGCAGCAGTTTGAGCTGAAATCCCAGGTCGATATCGCCGATTTCATCCAGAAACACCGTGCCGCCATTGGCCGCTTCAAACACCCCCATGCGATCGCGATCCGCGCCCGTATAGGCGCCCTTCAGCGTCCCGAACAGTTCGCTTTCGAGCAGCGACGGAGCGATCGCGCCGCAATCCACCGGCACAAACGCCTGCTGCGCGCGCTTCGAATTGCGATGCAGCATGCGCGCGATCAGTTCTTTGCCGGTTCCCGTTTCGCCTTCGATCAGTACCGTCGCTTCGGTCGGCGCCACGCGCGAGATCGTCTTATAAATCTCGATCATCCGCGATGAGCTGCCGATCATCTCGGTTTCCGGCAGATCGTCGATCGATTCGGCTTCGTCGTCGTCCACCACCGCGCTCAGCGTTTTTTCCGCGCGCTTGATCGTATCGATCATCTGCGCCATTTCGAACGGTTTTGCCAGATATTCGAACGCGCCGCCCTCAGTGGCGGCCATCACCGTTTCCATGCTGCCGCGCCCGGTCATCAGGATCACCGCGCAATCCGGGTTCTGCTGGCGAGCCGTGCGCAGTACATCGATCCCGGTGCGCTCATCCAGATAAATGTCGGAAATCACAATGGGATACGCCTGCGCGCGCAGACGGTCGATCGCCTCGCGCGTCGAAGACACAGCTTCGACGGAATAACCCTCCAGTTCCAGACACATGACCATAGTGTTCCGGACGGATTGATCATCCTCGACGATCAGAAGCTTTTGCATGAGCCGTAACTATCATGGTAAAGCACGAGCCGCGTCCCGGCGCGCTCGACACTTCCATGCGTCCGCCATGCGTGGTGACGATCTGCTGCACGATCGAAAGCCCGATGCCTGTGCCGGCCTCGCCCGACATCTCGGCTTTCTTGGTGCGGTAGAACTTTTTGAAGATGCTTTTCAGCTCTTTCTGATCCATGCCGATGCCTTGATCGCGAATCGAAAGATGCAGTTCGTCGCCGCGCAGTTTGCTTGCGACATGCACCTCGGTTTCGGCGGGCGAATATTTCACCGCGTTGGTGAGCAGATTGTAGACTGCGTACTCCATCAGTTCGCGATCGCCGGTGAGGACGCCGTTGACTTCCGTATCGAGAAACAGCCCGATCTTTTTCCGCTCCGCAATCGGCGCGACGCGCGCCAGACACGTATCCACCACCGCCGCGGCCTCGAACAGCTCGCGCTTCAATTCCATCTGTCCTTCAGCCAGCCGCTCCACATCCAGAAATGTTTGGATCAATCGCGCCAGCCGTTTCGACTCGGAATTGATCATCTCGCTGAGCTGCTTCTGCTTCTCCTGGGGCAGCGCATAGCGAGTCATAATTTCACTCGACCCCTGAATCGCCGTCAGCGGCGTTCTCATTTCATGCGCCGCCCAGTGGATCGCCTGCTGGTAGCGCGATTTTTCGGATTCCGATTTTTTCAGCGCGCGCTGCACAAAAAAGTATTGATAGCTGGCCGCGCCCACCGTCGAGAGCCATGCGACGCTGATCAGCGCGAAATAATCCTCGAATACAATATCGTGGCGGAACGATTCCAGGGGAATCCAGTGCGCCAGAAGCAGCGGCACCGCGGCCGCCACATAAGCCTGCCAGCCCCGCAGCAGCGCGAAAATCAAGGCCGCCGCCGTCGCGAATAGTCCGCACAGCAGCGGCACCGTGAACACTCTAGGCGTGGTCAGGAAATTCCCGCGCGCGATGGTCTCGAAAGCCTGCGCGTTCACTTCCACTCCCGGGATCGAATGACCGTAGGTGGTTACAGGCCGGTCGCCCGCCGCGACTGCGGTCACGCCGACAAAAACCACCTTGTCGCGCAAACGATCGAGCTGCGCGTCGATATCGAGCACCGACACACGCGGAATGGGGGAGTCCGAATAGCGGATGAACATCTTGCGATCGTCGCTGCGGCGCGCCGGAATCTGCGTCTCGCCGACCGCCACATCGTCCGGCGATTGGATGATCGGCGACTGGCGCGCCATGCTGAACGCTTCCAGCGCCAGCGCCCAGCGCTGCCGTCCATCGGCGATCACCTCGAGCGGCAATTCGCGATTTACGCCGTCCGTCCGGTTTTCGCCGCGATACACGTGTCCCAGATGCGGCGTGAGCTGTTGGAAGCGCGGCAGAGGATCCTCCCAGCGGAATCCTTTTTCGCTCGCGATCACGGCACATGGCAACACCAGGACGGTCTGAACGCCGCGCAGCGCCGTTTCCAATTGCTGATCGTCCGCTTCGTCCGTCGCGTCGTGCAGCGTGATATCCAACGCCACCGCGCGCGGATGCGCCGCCGCCAGGTGCGTCAGCGCCTCGGCGAGAATCGGACGATAATTGCGCATCCCGCCGCGTTTTTCGAGCGTCTGCTCGTCGATGGCGAGCACCACCGATTGCGGCGTCCACTCCCCTTCCGAAGGCCGCGTCGCGAGCCAGTCGTAGGCGTCGTTGTTGATGCGCTCTCCGGCCGGCGACCATCCCGCGTACATGCCGATCGCATAGCAGGCCGCGACCACGGCGATATAAGCGATCGTCTGTTTGCGTTTACTTTGCAACCAGCTTCTCGATCTCCGATACTTCCCGCGGCAGCGCGCCGCTCAGATTCTTCGAGCCGTTTTCCGTCACCAGCACCGTATCTTCGATCCGCACGCCGATATTTTCTTCGGGAATATAAATCCCCGGCTCGATCGTGATCACCATGCCGGCCTTCAGCGTCGCGTTCGGATCGCTCGGGTCATGCACGTCGAGCCCTACGTGATGGCTCAGCCCGTGGATGAAATATTTCCCCAGCGTCTCACCGTGCAGGTCCTTGCCGTGCGAATTAATGTAATCCATCGCGATCTGCTGCAGCGATTTTTCGCCCCTTATCTTCATGCCCGGCTTGATCGCCGCGATCGCCGCCTTCTGCGCGCCCAGCACGACCTCGTAAATCTCTTTCTGCCGAGGCGTGAATTTTCCGGTCACCGGGACCGTGCGCGTCACGTCGGAGGCATAATCGCCGCACTCCGCGCCGACGTCCATCAGCAGTACTTCTCCCGAATCCATGCGCCGCCGGTTCGCCGAATAATGCAGAATGATGCTGTTCGGCCCGCTGCCGACGATCGGCGAATACGCGTTCCCTTCGCAGCCGTGCGCGCGATACGCCCCCATCATCGCGCCCGCCACTTCGTATTCGTACTCGTCCGCCTTGACCATCTTCCACGCCGCCAGGTGAGCCGCCACCGTCGCTTCGCTGGCCTTCGTCAGCAACTCGATCTCGGCCGGCGATTTCATCATTCGCAGCTTCGAAATCAGCGGCTGTGCCGCGGATCGCTCGTGCAGCGGTGTCAGCGCCGCCAGCTTTTCTGCTTCGATCTGTCCTGGCAAAGTGTAAACGTGTTCCGAGGTCGCCGATAGCCGCAAAAATGTCGACTCCATCGCGGAGCGGGAAAGAACCTTATCGACGCCGATCCGCTGCGCCGCATCTGAGTCGTCAGGAGCGATCCGCCGTCCCATGAACAGCTCCAGATGCGCATCGCGCGGAGGCAGGAACAGGATCTCCTCGTCGCGCGTCAGCATCAAGACCGCGTTCGGTTCTTTCCACCCGGTCAAGTAAAGGAAATTCGTCTCCTGCAGATAGTCCTGACGCAGATCGTCCGACTCTCTATTCCCGATCAGCACCATCACCCCGTCCAGCGACCTGCGCAATTCCGCCCGCCGCGCCCGATATTCCTCGCGCGGAATCCCCTCGGCGTGAATTGAGACAAGGGTGAGCAACAAAGCTGCAATCAGGCGCATGAGTCGAGTATATCGGACGCCCCGGTTTGTCCACCGGGCAGGCAGAATCGTCAATATGCCCCGCAATTGCGCTGATCATCGCCAGCCCCCGCCATGACGAGTCTGTGTGAAAACTGAACGTTCGCCGCTTCCTGCGGTCGCGGTTCATTGCCGGCATCCCGCTGAATCAGCCGTTTAAGGAACCGCGACCGCAGGAAGCGGCCGACGCCGATCATTTCCACACAGACTCGTCATGGCGGGGGCTCGTCATTCGTCTGACAGTTTCGATCATCTCCGCAACGGCGAACGCCGCTACATCCGGCCGAATCGAGGCCTGGAAGACTGGTCGCGTGATCGGATGCCCCAGTCGGCCCTCGAACTGGACCCACCCCAAAGGAATGCGGTCCGAGAGACGATTGTCGATGTGTCCCGGTACCGCGAGTGGCCCCTGATCGCCCTGCATGTCCGCTCGACGCATGTTCACGGAATCGTTGACACGGCGTGCAGGCATCCAGAGATCCTACATGCATGGAAGGCGTACGCCACCAGGCGGCTGAGGGATCTCGCCTTGCTCGCTCCCGAGCGCAAGATCCTGGACCCACGGCGGGAATGCGTTACAGGTCGAGCCGCCTTCGCTCCGCCGCGCGATCCATTACGTTTTAGAAGAGCAGGGCACACGAATGGCA
This sequence comes from Terriglobia bacterium, assembly GCA_020073325.1. Lineage (GTDB taxonomy): Bacteria > Acidobacteriota > Terriglobia > Bryobacterales > Bryobacteraceae > Palsa-187. The sequence goes on from JAIQFJ010000148.1 coordinate 10,983, forward strand.
ACCTGCGCCGGCGATTTTCGTTAGAGCCGACGAGCCCCCGCCTGTCCAAACGCCCCGCGGCGGCCCGGCCGCTGATATGCTACATTCCCCTTCATGCGATTCGCCGGACTCCTCCTGCTGGCCTCCGCCGCCGCCTTCGCCCAGAAAGTCACCATTGAGTTCGACGAGTCCGTCGATTTCACCAAATTCCACACCTTCGCCATCCGTAACGGCCAGCTCAACAGCAAAAATCCGGCGCTCAACAGCGAGCTGGTCAAAAAGAAAATCGAAAACGACATCGTCAAATACCTCACCGCCCGGGGCCTCGAAGTCACCGACGGCAAGAGCGACCTCAACGTCCGTTATCATTTCGGATCGATGCGCAAAGCCCAGGTCGAAACTTATCCCGCCGGATGGCGTGGCTGGGGCACCCGCGTCGTGCGCGTCCCCTATACCGAAGGCACCCTCGTCATCGACTTGCGCGATCCGTCCACCCGATCCCTGGTCTGGCGCGCTATCGCCAGCGAGGACAAGAGCGAGGCGACAAAAATCGAAGGCAAGCTCGACGACATGGTGAAAAAGTCGATCGAGAAATATCCGCCCAAACCGAAATAGCCTTGACTCCGCCGACTCGATATGTTACCCAATACCCATGAAAAGCCTCGCCTTAGGCCTGCTGCTTGCCATCGCTCCCACGTTCGCCGCTGACGACCCCGGCTCCATCGGCGGATCCACCTCGCGCATCTTCTTCCTCGACATCCGCGGCGGCCGCGTTCTTTCCGCCAATGCCGACGGCACCGACCTCAAGGTCCTGGTCGACGGCCGCAGGAAGGGTCCCGACGGCATCGTGGTCGACCCGGCTGCCGGCTACGTCTACTGGAGCAACATGGGCAAGGCGAGCCTCGACGACGGCTCCATCGACCGCGCCGCGCTCGATGGCAGTGGCGTGACCGCGATCGTCCCCGAAGGCGGCACCTTCACCGCGAAGCAGATGAAACTCGACCGGAAACACGGCAAGCTCTACTGGTCCGACCGCGAAGGCATGCGCATCCAGCGCGCCAACATCGACGGCTCGCATGTCGAAACCCTGGTCGAAACCGGCCACGGCGACCTGGAACGCAAGGATCAGGGCCGCTGGTGCGTCGGCATCGCGCTCGACGTCGAAAAGGGCAAGGTCTACTGGACGCAGAAGGGCGGCGACAACGCCGGAGTCGGCGTGATCCGCCGCGCCGGCATGGAGATCCCCAAAGGCCAGACCGCGGCCGATCGCAAAGATATCGAAACGCTGGTCGCCGGACTCCCCGAGCCGATCGATATTGACCTCGACCTCGCCACCCGCATGATGTATTGGACCGACCGCGGCGACGCGCCGCGCGGCAATACCGTGAATCGCGCCCCCATGGATCCGCCGAAAAAATTCGACGCGAAGAATCGCACCGATGTGAAAATCCTGACGGGCGACTTGAAGGAAGGCATCGGCATTGCGCTGGACCTGAAGGGCGGACGCATGTTCTTCACCGACCTCGGCGGCTCGGTCTATTCGGCGAAACTCGACGGCTCCGACAAAAAGGAAATTCTCACCAAACAGGGCTCGCTGACGGGAATCGCCTACGCGGAAGTAAAGTAGCTCTCGGAGCGTTTCCCAGCGCTGCGGGATCGCAACGCACCAGCCGGCAGGGGCTGTCGGCTCGCCGGTCTTTCGACCGGCCCCACGCAGCGTTTAGCTGCTGTGACCCTTGGAGGTTTGTGCTCGCGTCGACGTCGCCTTCGACTTTCGCGACGCCGCGACCGTCGGCTTTTTCCGAGCCGCCGCCGTCTTCGCCGCGGGCTTCTTCACCGGCGCCCGATCCCCCGGATACCCCACCGGGATCGCTGCCCACTCGCCCGCCGCCGGCAAATCTTCATGATTCGCCGCGCCGACCAGCGAGGTCTGCGTGTTGAAACGCTTCGCCAGCGCCCCCAGCGTCTCGCCTTCCTGCACGCGATGAATCCGCCACGAATCCCGGCGATTTGGCGGAATCACCGCAAATGCCGACTCCAGCGCCGGAAGCGTTCCCTTGGGCACATGCAACGAATAACCCGCCGGAGCCACCGTGCGGATCAGCGCCGGATTCAATTCCTTCAGCTCCGCCACCGGACGCTCCAGCGCATCCGCCACCAGCGCGATATGGGTCGGCGATTGCAGCTCGATCGTGTCGAACTCCATGGGACGGTCCAGATCCAGGCCCTCCAGGCCGTAGTCCTTGGCATTCTTGGCGATAATCGTCATCGCCACGATCACCGGGACGTAGTTCATGGTCTCTTTCGGCAGCACGCCGAGGCTGCGCAGCTTCCAGTAATCGGCGTAGCCCGTCCGCATCACCGCATGATCGACGCACCCAGGTCCGCAGTCGTAGGCGGCCAGCGCCAGATACCAGTCGCCGAAATGATCGTATAGATCATGCAGGTGCCGGGCCGCCGCGCGGGTCGCCTTTTCCGGATCCATCCGGTCGTCGGTCGCCGGCGTCTGGTCCAGGCCGTATTCCTTGCCGCGGAATTTCGCGAATTGCCACAAACCCACGCAAGCCTTGTTCGACATCGCCCGCGGCATGAATCCCGATTCGGCCTGGGCCACGAAGATCAGTTCCTGCGGCATGCCCTCCTCGGCCAGGATCCGCGAAATCATGTTCTTATAGCGTCCCTGCCGCCGGAGCCCTGCCGCGATGATCTTCTTGCCGCGTTCGCTCGAAAAGAAGTTGATCGCTCCGGTCACCGCGTCGCTTTCTTCCAGCGGAAGCTGCGACGCCGTCGCGTGGATCTGCTCCGTGATCTTGCTGCGCAGCGACGGGTCCACCGGGAAGGTCAGCTCCAGGATTCCATCGCGCGGAGCCTTATCATAGGAAACCTTGTCTTCCTGCCCGCTTGCCGGATCGACGTCGTAGCGATAGATCGCGTCGACCATATCCTCCAGCCGGTGCTCGATGCGCCCGCGGTCCGGAGTATTTTCCGGCGCCGAAAGCAGAATTTCGAGCGCGCGATTAAACTCGCGCCGCGCGTCGGCCAACCGGCCGTTCTGATAGGCGAATTTCCCCGCCGCCAGCCGGTCGTCGGCGCGCTTCAGCAAAAAATCTGCATCGCTCGGGCGGGGAAGAGCATCCGGTATGGAGGTAGTGATCGCCGGAGCCTCGTTCTGGTAGAGGTCGGACTGCAGCTTCGGCGGTTCCGGCACGGGATCCTCCGAATTGGAGGCGGGATGCGATTGCGGAGGCAAAAAGAACGATCGGAACTGTTGAGGTCGTGGTGAAGTAGTGGCGCAACTGGCCAGAAACACGAGGCCCGTCGCTACAGCCACTCCAACCGGCGCGCGGAAAATTCCGGTGGTTCGCATGCGGTAAACGTTTGAGTTTAACAAAT
>JAIQFJ010000575.1 GCA_020073325.1 Terriglobia bacterium
TGGAAACCCGTCACCGACGGCCAGATCAAGAGTTCCTCGGTCGGCGCCGTCGCCGTTTCCGAGTCGAATCCCGACGTCGTCTACCTCGGCATGGGCGAAACCGAACTGCGCGGCAACATTATGCAGGGCGACGGAGTCTACAAATCCACCGACGCCGGCAAGACGTGGAAGCACGTCGGCCTGACCGACACGCAGTCGATCGCGCGCATCCGCATCGATCCGTCCAATCCCGACATCGTCTACGTCGCCGCGCTGGGCCATCCTTACGGACCGAACGCGGAGCGCGGCGTGTTCCGCTCGAAAGACGGCGGCGCGACCTGGCAGAAGGTCCTCTATAAGAACGATCGCGCGGGCGCCGTCGATCTCGCCCTCGATCCGCACAATTCCAAAGTGATGTACGCCGCGATCTGGGACGCCTATCGCACCTCCTGGACCCTTTCGAGCGGCGGTCCGCTCACCGGGTTCTACAAATCGACCGACGGCGGCGACCACTGGACCGAGATCACGCGCAACAAGGGACTCCCGCAGGGAATCATCGGAAAAATCGGCGTCGCGGTAAGCGCCGATTCGAATCGCGTCTACGCGCTGGTCGAGGCGGAAGACGGCGGATTGTTCCGCTCCGAAGATGCGGGCGCCACCTGGACCCGCATCAGCGAAGATCGACGCATCCGCCAGCGCGCTTTCTATTACACGCGCCTCACTGCCGATCCGAAGAATAAGGACGTGGTCTATCTGCTCAACACCGGGCTTTATAAATCGACCGACGGCGGCAAGTCGCTCAAGCAGCTTCGTCCGCCGCACGGCGATCAGCACGATCTGTGGATCGCCTCGAACGATCCCAATCGCATGATCAATTCGAACGACGGCGGAGGCAACGTGTCCGTCAACGGCGGCGAAACCTGGACCGCACAGAATTTCCCGACCGCGCAGCTCTATCACGTCGCCGTGACGAAAGATATTCCGTATCACGTGTGCGGCGCGCAGCAGGACAACTCGACCATCTGCGTCACCAGCGCTCCCGCGGGCCGCGGCGGCGGGACCACCGGCATGGAATATATGGGACGTCCCGTCTATTCGCCGGGCGGCGGTGAAAGCGGCTACATCGCGCCCGATCCAAAAAATCCGAACATCCTCTACGCCGGCAGCCAGGGCGCTTTGCTGACTCGTTACGAGCGCGACACCGGCCACATGCGCGACGTGCAGGTCTATCCTCTGTTCTTCTCCGGCATGCCGTCGAGCGCGCTCAAAGAACGCTGGCAGTGGACCTTCCCCATCGTCTTCCACCCCGCCGATCCGAAAATTCTCTACACCTCATCGCAGCATCTGTGGAAGACCACCAACGAGGGCCAGTCCTGGGAAATGATCAGCCCGGACCTGACGCGCGCCGATCCGAAAACGCTGGGCGATTCCGGCGGCCCCATCACCAAGGATCAGAACGGTCCTGAAATTTACGCGACCATCTTCACCATCGCGCCGTCGCCCAAGGACGTCAACATCATCTGGACCGGATCCGACGACGGCCTGGTCTACATCACGCGCGACGGCGGAAAAAACTGGAAGAACGTCACGCCAAAAGGCCTGCCCGATTTCATCCGCATCAGCATCATCGACGCCTCGCCCACCAAGCCCGGCACCGCGTATCTCGCCGCGAAGAATTATCAGGCCGACGATCGCAAACCCTACGCCTATCGCACCGACGACTACGGAGCCACCTGGACCAGGATCACCAACGGCATCCCCAACGACGATTTCGTTCATGTCGTCCGCGAAGATCCGAAGCGTCCGGGCCTGCTGTTCGCCGGAACGGAACACGGCATTTATGTTTCGTTCGACAATGGCGCGGAATGGCAGTCCATCCGCCTCAATCTGCCCGACACGCAGGTCCCCGACATCCTGATCGAAGGCGACGACCTGGTGATCGCCACGCACGGCCGCGGCTTCTGGATTCTCGACAACATCTCGCCGCTGCGGCAGGCGGATGAGAAGGTGAGCCGCGCCGAAGCGTTTCTGTACAAGCCTGCTATGGCCATCCGGATGAATCCGGAAGCCTTCATGGGAACGCCCTTCCCGGTGGAAGAGCCCAAGGCGAAGAACCCACCCGAGGGAGCCATCCTGGACTACTATTTCCAAACGGCGCCGCAGGGCGAAGTGACGCTGGAGATCCTGGATGCGAAGGGCCAACCGATCCGGCGCTATTCGACAAAGGACGGCGCCGAGGCCGCTCCGCGCCGTTCGCAAGCCATCGCCGACGTATGGATCGCGCAGCCGCCCCGCCTCACGGCCAACGCCGGGATGAACCGCTTCGCGTGGGATCTTCGCTACGCGGCCCCGGCATCCGGCGGAGGCGGCGACGGCGAGTTCGGCAGACCCGTGCAAGGCCCGCAGGTGTTGCCCGGCACATACCAGGTGCGATTGACGGCGGGCGGGCGGACTTACACGCAGCCGCTGACGGTGAAGCTGGATCCGCGATCCACGGCCACCGCGGAAGAGCTTTCGAAGCAGTTCGACCTGAGTCTGAACTGCTGGCGGGCGCTCGGGCAGGCGGCCGACGCGATGCGCGCGGCAGGCAACCGTGCAGAGCTGACCCAGATCTCGAACCGTTTGCGGACGGCGCTCAGCGTGGCGCAGAGTGCCGACCGGACGCCGCCCGCGGTCGCTTACACGCTGTACGAGGGGGCCATGCGGGAGTTGCGCTCAAGACATTAGTAGTGGGGCAGGCAATCTCGCCCAATGCCACGTACTTTTCCCGGAGTTGCGAATCCGGCAGAAGTTGTGGGGCGGACCCCCAGGTCCGCGCGGGTCCCCCTGGACCCGCTTCTGTACAATGAAATCAACTCCATACACATTGCGCAAGCCGACGGGGGCGTCGGCTGCGGACCGGGGGTCCGCCCCACAATCAATGCAGACTGTGCGGTGCTGGGAAAAGTACGTGGCATTGGGCAATC
>JAIQFJ010000149.1 GCA_020073325.1 Terriglobia bacterium
ACGTTCTGCTGCTCGACGAGCCGACCAACGATCTCGACATTCCGACGCTGGAGGCGCTCGAAGAAAGCCTGGTCGACTTTCCGGGCGCGGTGGTGCTGGTGAGCCACGATCGCTATTTGCTCGATCGCGTGTCGACCGTCGTGGTCGGTTTGGACGGCGGGCCGGGTGGAATCTTCGCGGACTATTCGCAATGGGAAGCTTGGAATCGCGAGCCGGTGGCGGAAAAAGCCGCGACGTCGAAGGCGCCGCGCGCAGTATCGTCGTCTTTACCAGCGAAAAAACTTTCGTACCTCGAGCAGCGCGAGTGGGACGCGATGGAAGAAAAGATTCTCGAAGGTGAAGAGGAAGCCGCGCACTGGCACCGCCAGTTGGAGTCGCCGGCGGGCGATGGGAAACAACTGGCGGAGGCGTACGAAAAATTGCAAATCGCGCAAGGCAGGGTCGCGAAGCTGTACGAGCGCTGGGCCGAACTGGAAGGCAAGATCCCGAAATAAATCGGCGACGCCTGCCATCCGGCAGGGCGGTTATGCTGCACGGCACTTTTGCAAAAAGCGGGGCGATGCTAGCTTTGAGAAGCTCACGCCCCGGAGCCATAATGTCGTCCATCGCCATCGCGTTGCAGGTCGTTTTGCTCTTTCATCTACTCCGGGCGGAGCCGCGTTCATACTCGTCCTGTTTCGACACTCCCTCGGCTCATGCCCTTATCCTGGTTCCTGCTCTTGTGCAGTCTTGTTGCGTCCGGTCGCGCGGAAAATATCTACAGCACCGCTGCCGGCTGCGAAGCGTGTCATTCAGCGATTCATCGACAATGGTCCCAATCGCGACATAGCAAGATGGTGCAGCCCGCGACGAAGGCGTCCGTGCAGGGCGATTTTCGGCGCGGACGAATCGTGCTGCGCGGACAGGCGTTCACGCTTTCCGAACGTGATGGCGCGTTCTACGTCAGCGATTCGTATCTGACCGGTCACATTCAGGAGCATCGCGGTTACACGCTCGGGAACCGGCGGATCCAGCATTATCTGACGAAGCTCGCCGATGGACGCATCATCGTGTTGCCGCCGAGCTGGGATGTCGTGCGCAAACAGTGGTTCCACAATCTCGATATCGACGATCCCGATCAAGCTCCCGGCGTGCAGGTCCAGATTTGGAATAAGCACTGCTATTCGTGTCACGTCAGCCAGGAAGAGAAGAATTTCGATCGCCGCACGGGTGAATATAAGACTACGTGGCTCGACTTCGGGACGAATTGCGAACGCTGCCACGGTGCCGGCCTCGCGCATGTCGAACATCAACGCAGCGGGCAACCGGCCGCGACCGGCGATATTGTCGTGCAAACCAGGCTGGACCCCTGGCGCAACACTCAGGTCTGCGCCCAGTGCCATTCGCTCCGCGATATTTACGCGAACGGCTATGAGGCGGGCGCGAATTATTTCGATTACTTCCTGCCCGTTTTGGAATTCGCTTATCCGTCGAACGGCGATCCTGCCTATTTCGCCGACGGCCGGACGCGGCGCTTTTCAAACGACACCTTGGGGCTGTGGCAGAGCGAGTGCTTCCTTCAGGGCGGCGCCACTTGTGTCAACTGCCATCGCGAACCCCACGATACGGACATCGACAAAAATCCGCAGCTCCGGGCCGATCGGAACCGGTTGTGCACGGGATGCCATTCGAATCTCGCGCGCGACAAGGAGCAAGCGGTGGCGAAACACACACATCACGCGCCGGGCAGCGCTGGACGCTCCTGCGTCGAATGCCACATGCCGCGTACGGTGACCAGCATCAAGGCGCAGATTCGCGACCACTCCATCAGCATTCCGGTTCCCGAAAACACGATTCGCCACGGGATTCCGAATGCGTGCAATGCATGTCACAAGGATCGCGACGCCGCGTGGACTTTGAAACAGATGACGTCGTGGTATGGCGAAAGCTCGCGCGAGAAATGGATCCGTCGCGCCGACGCGTTTTCGCTCGCGCGTAAAGGCGACCCGCGCGCGACGCCGCTGCTGCTTGCGATTCTCGCGAATCCGCAAGAAGGTCCCATCGCGCGCGCTAATGCGGCGGGACACCTGGGACGCTTCAGCTTCGACCCGGAAGTGTTCAAGGCCCTGACGAACGCGATCGGCGACGCCCATCCGCTGGTTCGCGCGATCGCGGCGATTAATCTGCGGCCCGGCCCGGCCGATCGCGCCGCGGCGATGGAACCGCTGGACCGTGCGCTCGGCGATCCGGCGGCGATCGTCCGCATCGGCGCGGTGGCGACGCTGGTCTCGCTCGGCGTGCGGGACCTTCCCGATGAACAAGACGAGCAGTTCCGGCGCGCGAAATTGGCCTTCGCCGCGCGCGCCGAGCATTATGCCGACGATGCAAATCAGCAGACCGCCGCCGGACGATTTTTCTTGCTCACGGGCGATCCGGCCGCGGCGGCGGATGCCCTGGAATTGAGCCGGCGCCTCGACCCGGAAGCCCCGGTGGCGTATCTGCTCGCCTATGCCTACGCGCAGCGGGGCGAAGCGGCCCGCGCTCGCGAGATTCTCGAGAAGATTCCGTCCGCCGATCCGCAGTTTGGCGCCGCCCAGCGGTTGCTGCACCAGTTGCCGCCGCAAAACTGACCGCGAGAGTTAACTTTGGTCGACACCCCACTATCGCCTAATTCCGACTTAGCGGGCGCGAAAATACGTGTTAGTTTTGGGGTGACTGGTGAGGGTGATTATGTTTGCGGCGACCACTGCCAACCGGCACGATTTGATGGAAAGCATCGCCGACGAAACGCGGCGCCGGCTGGATATTCTCTGCCAGCTTTATCGGGCGCGGCGGGATACGCCGGACGATCCGGGACTTTCGGTACTTGAAATCGGCAACGCCACCGGGCTGCCGCACGAGAAATTGGTTTTCACACTGAACTACCTTCGCGAGAAAGAATTTATTCATCAGGATGAGAAAACCGACTTCGTCATCACGGCCGCGGGCATGGACCTGGTGGAAAAGCAGGTGATGCGATGAACTCTCTTCCGTGGGTTCTCGACGTGGTGCTGGCCGCGCTTGTGATGGTGGCCGGCGTATACGACTTCCGGTTCCGCCGCATTCCGAACTGGCTGGTCTTGTGCGGGCTGATTGCAGGGTTCGCGCTGAACGCATTCCTGTATGAATGGGCCGGCCTGAAAGGCGCGCTGCTAGGAATGGGATTGGCGACGCTGGTGTATCTTCCGCTCTATATGGTGCGTGGAATGGGCGCGGGCGACGTGAAGCTGATGGCTGCGGTCGGCGCGATCGTGGGACCCCGCGATTGGATCGGCATCTTCATCCTCACCGCGATTCTGGGCGGTCTGACCGCGATAGTGCTCATTCTCGGCAAGGGCCGGGTCGGGAAAACGATCGCCAATCTGGCGATCATCTTTCGCCAGGCTGCGGCGCTGCGCGTGCCCTATGCGGCGACCGCGGAACTCGACGTCAGTCAGCCCCAGGCGGTCACGCTTCCGCATGGCGTCATGATTGCGTTCGCTTCCGTGGCGTTTATTCTGGCTTCATTCGTGTGGGCACCTCGGTAGCAGCAGGTTCAGGCACAATCCTTCACCGCAGGTCGCAATCTGATAGCGCGGCGGATCGTCCGGCGACGGTGCAAAAGTCCCGGTCTGCATGGCAAACGAAGCCGCGTAGGAATCGACCACCATCGGATTGCGGGAGCGTACGCGGATGCGGAACATGCGGGAGCATGGCTCGTAGTTGGCGAAGCTGAAGCAGGTTCCGATGCACGCGCGGTCGACAAAATGCAAAAATGCGATGCGGCTGCGGGCGTCCATGGTGGCTCCGATCACCGGCTGCATCGGCGGCAGTTGCCGGACGATGCGCGTCACCTCGTCCTCCATCCGATTCAGCCTGCGCGTTTCGAAATGCAGCATCGTGAAAAAGCCGGCGGCCAGCGCCACGGTCGCGAATCGCTCGAAGCGGACTGGTTCCCATCGAGCGAGCGCCGCACAGATCAGGATCCCGACCGCGAGCGACATCCGCTCGGGCAGATACGTGAGTGCAGCTTCCGCTGGGCCGCGCGAAACCGCATTCGGCAGGATCGCGATCCCAGCGGCGGTCAGCGCGGCGAATTGCAGCGGCAGCGTCGAGAAGATCTGCTTCCATCCGAGTCGCTGCGCGGCCAGGACCCACACCCCAAGCAGCAGCGAGGCGGCGATCAAAAAAGTCGGACCGAAGACGAAGAGCTGATCCGCGCCGCTGACCCAGACAGCCTGGCCCGGATTACATCGCGTGATGAAAATTCTGTCGAGCAGCACGCGCGCGCCGGCGATCGCTAAGAGACTCGCGAGGCCAATCGCCAGAGGCCCCACGCGGCGAGCCGCGAGAAAATAGAGCGCCATCGCGACGGCCCACAGGACCGGCAGAATATGCGCTGTCACGGCGATCGCGAAGATTGGTATTGCGAGCCACGCGAACCGATCCTCTCGGCAGATGCATCCAAGCGCCCACCAGCATAATCCTAGCGACAGGTAGAAATTGAAAAATCCCATGTGGAACACCCACCCGTAGGCGAGCATCGCAATCCATGGCATCAGAAACCACGGCCGCCGCCGGCTCACGGTCGCGATGAAGAAGAAAGCTCCCCAGACGAAGATCAGGACCGCGCCCGAGACGGCAATGCGTTGTGCCGCGTCCGCTCCCACCGCGCGCAGCAGCGTGGAGAGGATCGTATCGAACAGGACATTCGTCCACGGATGCGTCAGTTCCAGCCCCGGCGCCTCACCGCGTTCGATCCATTGCGCGAGCCACGCGTTATAGATGTGGCTCGAGAGATCGCCCGCCTGGATGCGCGATTGCCAGAAGCACGGAATCAGAACCACCAGGGAGACAGCCGCGACGCGCCACATGGGTCACACACTCTTCAACCGCAGTTCGTGAAGTTCGGGGATCAGCTCGAACGGCGCCGCGACACTTCCGATGGGTTCGCCGATCTGGCGAATCGGAGCACCGGTCGCGACGTGCTGTAGGTAGCCGACGCGCCGCGGGTCAATGTGCATGATGCGGCAGCAGGTCTCGTCGACAGCGGCCAGGTCCTGGCCGGCGACGATCGCACCCACGTGCCGCGTGGTTCCCTGAATCGGCCCGTTGCCTTCCATGCCGTCGATCGCGTCGACCAGGGCGAAGTGGCGCGGAAAATGTCGATACAGGTCAGCGATGCATTCATTGATTCCGGCCCAGTGCAGCACGTTCTTGGGCCACCCGTAAACACCGCCGGGGACGACGCCGAACAGGTTCTTCATCGAAAGCGTCGCGCCCACCCAATGATGCGTCTTCATCTTCGGCATCGAGACCAGCAGGTCCGCGCCCAGCGCAGTGTGCGGCAGGTAGAGCGAGCGCAGTTTCGACACCGGCTGCGAGAGCTTCACCTCCGAGACATCGTCCAGGTTCAGGTCGGTGAAGAGAGTTTCGAAATCGCGAATGAGGCCGAAGTATCCGGCGGCGTCGGCCAGGTCGAGCGTCACGCGACGGTGGCCCGGACCTTCGGCGATGCGAACCTCGCCCGCGCCGAGTTTCCGGAACGCTTCGAGCGCCGCGTGTACCAGCATGGGATGCGTGTTGATCACGCTGGCTGAATCGAACTCCACCAGATTCGGTTTGAGCACGATGCGCCGCCCCTGCACCAGCGGTGCGGTTTCGCGAAGCGCGCGATACACGGTGTCGTAGAGTGTCTGGTCGTAAGCCGGAGCGGGAACGATGGCGACGCGACGCTCCGGTGGCAACAGCCGCGCGCACGATTGCGCCAGCAGCATGCCTCCCGCCACGATCGCGTCGCGCCGCGTCCATCGATCATGCGCGCAGGACATTTCGGCCCTCCCGCGCGCATCGCGCCAGTTCGAACAGCGCCGCGTCCGGCACGGTCTTGCGGAACAGAGCCGGAAATTCCCGCGGCGTCCGGCCGTGCGCGACCAGCGCCAGTTGCAGCCAGCCGGCTCCGTTCTGCGATCTCCCGTTCGTCAGCAGCCGTTCCGCCGCATCGAGCATCGAAGCCTCCGCATGATCGAGCGCCAGCAGGGCGATTCCGGTGGTCTCCGGATACGAAACCGCGGCATAGCCGAGTGCTTCCTCAGCGCCATGGTTCCAGCCTCCATCTCGACAGCGCCGCGAAAGAAGAAAGCTTTGTCCCTCCGCAATGCGCCCGGCGACACGGGAATTTTCCGGCGCGCGCGCGAGCGCGAGAATCGCAAACGACGTCGGCACCACCCACGCCGCCGTCTCGGGATACCACGGCCACCCGACGCCGTGCGCGGGATCGGACGCCTGCTCGCCTTTCAACCGCGCGCGCAGACGTTCGGTGAAGCTGGTTTCGCGTCCGCCCGCCCCGAGCAGCCATTCGACCGCGCGATCGGGAAGCGGATCCCCGCTGTGCGTCAGGACCAGCAGTGCCAGCGACGTCACCCACGTGCTTTCGCGCACTTCATCGGAAGGAGACCATCCTCCGTCCTGCCTCTGGCGCCGCCGGATCCAATCGTACCCGCGCTCGAACGGCCTCCCGCGATTTCCTGAAGCGATCAGCGCGAGCAGCGCCCACGCCGTCGGCTCGGTCCACGAACGCGCGCCGCAATATCCCCAACCACCGTCTTCGTTTTGCCGGCTCAGGAGATAGCTCGACGCTGCGCTCTGCGGCTCCATATTTGAAATCGGGGTCTATCGGAAATTCGCCTTGCGCGAACGCCGCCGCATAATCAGCAGTACTAGGACGATCCCAGCCGCGATCCAGAGAATGGTTGCCAAGGTTTGGTTGCTCATAAAGATTCCTTTCTATATCTGTCTAAAACTCCGCATTAACGGGAACAAGTACTTAACCACCTGGAGCAATCCAGGGCCCGCTGCGACCACCAGCATCGACGGCAGCAGGAAAAAGAAGATCGGGAATACGAGTTTCACGCCGACCTTGCCCGCGCGCTCTTCGGCCTCCTGGCGGCGGCGCATCCGCATGAAGTCGGAGTGCGTGCGCAGTGATTCCGCCATGCTTGTGCCGAAGCGGTCGGTCTGAATCAGAATCGCGATCAGCTTGCGAATCTCCGGCTCGCCCGTGCGATCGGCAAGGTTGCGCAGAGCCTCGGCGCGCCGCATGCCCGCTCGCATTTCCAGGTTCACCAGACTCAGTTCGCTGCATAACTCGGGATGCGTGACGCTCAGTTCACGGCTGACGGTCAGGATCGCCTGATCCAGGCCCAGGCCCGCCTCCACGCAAACCACCATCAGGTCCAGCGCATCGGGCAGGGAGAAGCGCAGCGTCTCGTGCCGTTTGTCGACCAGGCGCTCCAGCACCAGATTCGGCGCGAAGTATCCCGCCAGGCCGGCGGCGATCAGCAGAACGATGCGTAACGTGGGGATCGATGTGATGTAATCCCGCGTCATGAATGCCGTCAGGACCATCGCGGCGCACAGGAGAATTTTGATCCCGTAATAGATTGCCGGAGCGTGATTCGACCGGAACCCGGCCGCGACCAGGTATCGGCGGGCGATCGCGGAGTCGCGCGGAGAAATCGGCAACGCCTGCCCGACCTCCTCGAATACCCGCGCGAACGGACCCGCCTTGGCGCCGGGCACCGGAGCATACGTCGGTGTCGCGACTACCTCATGTCCCAGGGCCTTGTAGAACCGGCCGGGCCGCGTATACCAGATGTAGCCGAACCAGGAAATCATCAGCACCAGGAAGCAGAATAAAAATGCCGCAATCGTGAGTGTCATAGGTCACACCTTGATTCGAATGATTCGGCGGATGATGTAATAGCCGATCAATTGCGCCGCGACCGCCGCCGCGATCAGATATTTGCCGTCGGGGTCCTTCACCATGCTGATCAGGTAGCTTGGGGCGATGATCATCAACGCGATGGCCAGGACAAGCGGCATCGCGGTGAGCACGGCTCCCGTCACGCGGCCGTGCGCGCTCGCCGCGCGGACCTGGCCCTTCAACTGGAACCGCTCGCGAATCACATAGGCGAGCTTCAACAGAATTTCGCTCAGGTTGCCGCCTGTCTCGCGCTGCAACAACAGCGCCGAGACGAAAAATTTCACGTCGACCAGCGGGACCCGGTCCACCAGGTTGCGCAACGCCGTCTCGATCGGCGCGCCCAGGTTCATTTCGTTGAATACGCGCCGGAACTCCTGGCCCGAGGGCTCGATCGATTCCTCGGCCAGCATTTCGAGGCTCACCGACAGCGCGTGCCCGGCCCGAATCGATCGCGACAGGAAATCGAGCGCTTCCGGAAATTGTTCCTCGAACATCGCCAGCCGCTTCCTGCGCTTGATGGCGAGCAACAGCGCCGGAAGCATCGCGAACACGCACGCCAGCACCGGCGAGGTCAGCCATCGCGTCAGCAGGAATGGAAATAGAAATCCGACCAGCAATCCCGCGGCGGCGAGAACCACCGTGATCGCCAGGAAGCCGAGCGGGGTCCATCCCGTCCCGGCCTGTTCGATCCAGTGCGTGAGGCGCGAAAAGATCGAGGTGCGCCTGAAAGCCGCGCCGAGGCTGTGGGCGGCGGCCTGACCCCGCAGCACGGTAACCTTCATGCCGGGATCCTTGCCTGCCGCGGTCGCGATCATTTTGCCCGCCATCTGCGCTTTGCGCCGCGTTTCCATCCAGCGCCATCCGATGCCGATCGACAGCAGTACGATCGCCAGAATCAGCAGAAATCCGATGATCAGAAGACTGAACATGGCTCCTCCTTAACTGATCTCGACGACGGTTTGGAACACCGACGTCGGAATCTCGATGCCGATCGCCTGCAGGCGGTCGTAGAATTTCGGACGCACGCCGGTGGCTCGGAAACGGCCCGTGACCCGCCGGTTCGAGGTCAGGCCGGTCTTTTCGAAAACGAAAATGTCCTGCGTCGTGACATGCTCGCCTTCCATGCC
Organism: Terriglobia bacterium; assembly: GCA_020073325.1. GTDB lineage: Bacteria > Acidobacteriota > Terriglobia > Bryobacterales > Bryobacteraceae > Palsa-187. Next base: position 8,890 of record JAIQFJ010000149.1, read on the forward strand.
GACGCATTCGGTGATATGCGTCACGCGGCGCGCGCCATCGCTGAAGCGCGCGATCTGGACGAACAGGTTCACCGCGGAGGCCACCTGTTCGCGAATCGGGCGAGTCCCCAGATTCGCGTTCGCCATGCCGACCATCACCTCCAGCCGTCCGATCGCGTCGCGCGGGCTGTTGGCGTGAATCGTGGTGAGCGATCCGTCATGACCGGTGTTCATCGCCTGCAGCATGTCCAGCGCTTCCTCGCCACGAACTTCGCCGACGATGATTCGATCCGGCCGCATACGCAGCGCGTTGATCACCAGTTGACGCTGCCGGATCGCGCCCTGATTTTCGACGTTCGGCGGACGCGTCTCCATGCGCGCCACGTGAACCTGCCGCATCTGCAGTTCGGCCGCGTCCTCAATCGTCACGATGCGCTCGTCGGACGGAATGTACGAGGAGAGGACGTTCAGCAGCGTCGTCTTTCCGGCTCCCGTTCCGCCGCTGATCACGATGTTCAGCCGAGCCTTCACCGCGGATTCGAGCAGCAGCAGCATTCCTTCGGTCAGCGTCAGGTTCGCCAGCAGATCCGCGGGCTGTAGCGGATTTCTTCCAAAACGGCGAATCGAGAGCAGTGGACCATCCACCGCCAGCGGCGGAATCACCGCGTTGACGCGCGATCCGTCGGGTAGCCGCGCATCCACCATCGGCGACGATTCGTCGATGCGGCGGCCCACTCGCGAGACGATCTTCTCGATGATCCGCACCAGGTGGTTGTTGTCTTTGAATTCGACCGGCGTGCGATACAGTTTTCCCGCGCGCTCGATGTAGACCAGCTTCGGCGTGGTCACCAGGATGTCCGAAATCGAAGCATCCTGCAGCAGCGGCTCGAGCGGTCCCAGGCCGAACACTTCGTCGAGCACTTCTCCGACGACGCGTTCCTTTTCGTTCAGGCTGAGCGGCGTCGTCTCTTCATCGACCAGGCTCGCCACGGCGCCGCGAATTTCGGCGCGCGCGCGATCGTGCGGCATCGCCGAGAGCGCCTCCAGGTCTACGCGGTCCAGCAGCTTGCGATGGAGCGCGAATTTCAGTTCCTGATATTCCGGGACAAAGGTATCTTTGCGGAATAACCGGCTTTCCCAGCCCGCCTCCTTCTGCGTTACCGGCATCAATGTGGCGGCCATATCGTGTCTCCTTATCCAAACAGCGCGAACTTTTTCCGGGTGACCGACGCCGGCATGCCCAGAATGTGCACAGCCAGATCGGCACAGCGTTTCGACAATCGGTTTCTCGCCGGCAGCAGTTTGCCCTCGGCGTAGCATTCATACAGAGCGGGGTAATCGTTCGGAATGCTCATGAAAATGGGAGCGCCCAGCATTTTTTCGAGCTCCGGAATCGTGATGTCCGGATTCTTCGGCATGCGGTTCAGAATCACGCGCAGCCGGTCTTTCGGACATCCGCTGTTCAATAGCGTGCGCAGCATGTGCTGCGCGCATTGCAGCGCCGGCATCTCGAGCGTCGCCACCAGGAACGTCATGTCGACGTGCTCCACCGTCGACATCAGCACGGGAGTCACGCTGCGTCCCAGGTCCAGCAGCACGGCCGCGTATTGCGTCCGCAGGAATCGCAGCACGTCGCGTAATTGATTCGACGATGGCGTTTCCTGGAAATTCGGCGTCGGCACGCTGCCCACCACCTCGACCCCCGGCCTGCCGTTCGACACCAGAGCTTTCCAAAAGCTCGGATCGAGCCGATGCAGGTTCTGCACCGCGTCCAGCAGGGTGTACGGCGTGGTCGACCGCATCAGCAAGCTGATCAGTCCCGATTGCAAATCGAGGTCGGCGAGTAAGACTTTCTGATTCGTCAGCGCCGGAATCTCTACCGCGGTATGGCAGGCGAGCGTCGTGGCACCGCATCCGCCCTTAACCGAAACGAACGCCGCGGCGCGTCCCAATCCCACTTGCGGTTCGTTGTTCTTTTGCTCGGACAATTTTTCGAGCGCGGCTCGCAGCGGATTCGCCAGCGGAGGATAGAGAAATTCGGTAGCGCCGGCGCGGATCGCCCGGAGAATGGTTTCCGGGTTCGCCGTCAGGTCGACCGCGAACACGGCCGGCGCTCCCACCAGCGACCGGATCTGGCGGATCTGCTCCTCCATCCGGTCGCCGGCCTTCGTGATTTCGAGAAGAAGCACGTGCGGACGCAGCCGCTGCAGCTTGCCCTGGAATTCGGCCCAGTCCGTCACCGCCGACTCTTCGAAAACGATTCGGACCGGCAGCGATTCCATGATCGGACGGATCTCGTCCCCAAGCTGCTTGGTCTCGATCACCATTCCGATGCTCAGCGGATACATTGTGTGCCTCCTCTTTTCACTACTGTTTGGTGTCCGGCGGCTTCGGTGGAGTCGTCGGAACAGGAATCATCTGCAGCACGGTCGGCGGAGTCGCGGGCGTGGCCTGCGTGGCCTTCTGCAGTTCCATCAGCGTTTCCACCGGCATGGTTGCCTGCGGCGGTTTCACCGGAACAGGACCGGTCGTGTCCAGGCCCGGCGTCCGCGGAACCGCAAGACCTTGCGTCTCTTTCAGGAATGTCTTCGGCATTTCCATCGTCGGCGTCTTTTGATCTGCCGGGATCGGACGCACCAGTTCCGGCGTCACCAGCACCAGCAGTTCTGTGTTGCTCTTGCTCAGATCGCGGCTGCGGAACAGTTTTCCGAGCCACGGGATATCGCCCAGCCCGGGAATTTTCGAAAGCGTCTCCGTGACGCGATTGTCCAGCAATCCGCCGATCACGAAGCTCTGCCCCGATTCCAGTTCGATCTCCGTCTGCACCCGCCGCGTGGCCAGCGCGGGAATCGTGAAGCCCTGGAAGATCAGTCCATTCGCGAAATCGAGCGAACTCACTTCCGGCGTCACTTCCAGGCGGATGGTTCCGCGCGGCGTCATCACCGGCAGGAAACCCAGCCGCACGCCGAACTCGCGATACTGAATGGTCACCTGCCCGATCCCCGCGCCTCCGCCTTGCAGCGTCGGATACGGAAATTCGCCGCCGGCCAGGAATGCCGCCGGTTTCCCGTTGATCGCCAGCACGTTCGGCTCGGCCAGGATTTGCAGTAGTTGCATTGCTTCCAGCGCCTTGATCGTCGCGCCCAGGTTCAGGTCCTTGCGGAAGAGGAAGACGTTCAGAGCGTCGCTGAGCGTGGTGGCCACGCTGTTGCCGGAGATATTGAGCTGGGGCGCCGGAAACGCTCCCGTGCCCGTCGATCCGATCGTGTTGGTGGCGCCCGTCGAGAAGATATTCATGCCCAACTGCTGTATCGCCTTGCGATCCACGCTCGCGAAGCGGACCCTCAGCAGGATCTGCGCCTCTGGCGGCGGCACATTGACGTTCAGCAGATTCACCGGCTTGCCGAGCGTCGACGCGATCGCCACCGCGCGGTCCGCCGATGTCAGATTGGGAACCGTGCCGCGAATGAAGACGGAGTCGGTGTCGACATCGATGGTCACGTCGCTGTCGCCGAGCTCCTTCTTTAATTCACGCTGCACGGCTTGCAGCTTGGGGTGCGGCGCGCTGACTTTCAGATCGAACACCAGGCGTCCGCCGCCCTGCTGCCATAGGATCAGGCTGGTTTCCCCAGCCGCTTTCCCGTTCACAACCACTTCGCGCGGCGTGATGGCGACTGCCTCGGCAATCGCGCCGTTCGCCACGGAAACTCTTTCGATGTTTGCCGGGCTATCAAAGACCAGCGACTTGCCCACGACCAGCGAAAGGTCGCGGGTCGGCGTCTCGGCTGGCTGCCCAAATGCGCCCCCGATCGCCAGAATGAGAAATAGAACCAATAGGCGATTCACGGCTTCTCCTTTTCATCTTTGTTTTCGTTTTTGAACTGCACCACTGCTTTTTGCGAGCCGTGGATCACTTCCACCACGATCGGCGGCGGAGGCGGCGCAGGTGCGGCGGCCACCGGCGCGGGCGTCGGAGCAGGCGCAGCCGGACGTGCCGCAACATGCTTCGGCTGCGGTGACGGAGCCGGCGGCTCCTGCACTCCGAACAGCTTGGACAACGCTGTTCCCGGCGGTTTCGTATGCTCCGTATCCAGAGGATTGCGCAGCACCAGTTGGATCCGCGTCTCATTACTGGCAAGGCTCAGGATCTCGGCCTGCTCCGGCGTCGCCAGCAGGTTCACAACGTTCACCTGCTCCGGTTTGCCGTCCGCCGATTTGTCGATCTTCTGTCCCGCCGACAAAACTTCGATATTCTGCAGCAGCGTCCGCTGCAGCGGACCTTCGCGATTGCTGCCGCCCGGCGGCGTGCCCGAAATCAGCAGATCGACGCGCATGCCGGGCACCACGAATCCCGCCAGCCCCACCACTTCGTTCACGCGCACGGCCACCGCGCGCATCCCGAGCGGGATGGTCGCGGCCATACCCGCGCCCGCCCCTTTGGCGGCCAGCCGGTCCGCCAGGATCGTTTCACCCGCGTAAATATTGGCGACCACGCCACGCCCGACGACATCGTCGGGGTTGGTGAACGCCTGCGGCGGCACCGGCCCCGGCCATTCAGTCACCTGAACGTCGCTGGGCGTCACCAGCGTGCCCACCGCCAGATTGTGCGAGGCAACCACCATCGCCGACGTCTTCGAAGCCGCGCCGGACGATACTTTGCTCTCCAGCATCCGGTACAGCAAAAACGTCGCGGCAAAAGAAATCACCACGGCGAAGGCCAGAACCGATAAGAGCCGCTTATTCATAAAAATCTCCTTCTATTCCACCTAGCTGCCGCTGTTATTCGCGCTTGCCAGGCGGCTGTTCACCACACTCCACAAACCCTGCGTACTGGCGGCCATGCCGAGGTAAGCCGCGGCCCCCGCCAGCGCGATGAACGCCAGGATCAGCGAGTACTCCACCAGATCCTGCCCGCGTTCGTCCACGAGAAACCTGCGTGACATGACGTCCTCAACTGGCGCTCTTGTTTGCATTGGAAAGCACCGCATTGGCGGTGGTCCAAATTCCCAGGACGCTCCCGCCCGTGGTCATGAAGAGCGCCGCAGAAACGAGGCATACGAAAGCCAACAAGAGTGAGTACTCGACTACATCTTGAGCGGCCTCGTCACGAAATAGACTTCGAATGAAATTCAGGATCATGATGACTCTCCATTTGGGCCGTTACCGGGCGGGCCCCATTCGATGAAACCCGCCCGGAAAACGGCAATGTTCTCACTCCTGCGTCGAGGTTTTGCACCTCTGCGTTGGTTAACTGCCGCCGAGCGCGGTAACCGCGTTGTCTGCCGTCTTGTTCGCAAAGAGCCAAATCGTGTTGAGATCCTTGCCAACGCCGGTGAACAGCGCCGCCGAAGCCAGACAAACGAAAGCAAGCAACAAGGTGTACTCCACCACGTCCTGGCCCTCTTCGCCCTTAAAAAACGTTTTCACATACTTCATGGCCTTACCCCTTTCTTGGTGGGATCATCGATCCCGGATTTTTGTGA
>JAIQFJ010000576.1 GCA_020073325.1 Terriglobia bacterium
ATCCCGGACCTGGGTTCCTCCGCGACGCACTTTGAGTTGGACGATGACGTTCTGGAGAAGATGCCGCCCGCGCCGCCGGTTAGTGCTCTGGCGGCGGTGGTGGAGTCCGTTCCGGGCGTGGTTCCCGAAGAGAATGGACGGCTGCACATTCGTGGTTCGGAGGCCGATCAGCGACCCCGGATTCTTGATCACCACCGATCCCGCAAAGCTCGCATCCGGCGACACGAAATCGAGCGACCCCATCGGCCCCGGAGCCGCCAGCCAGCTCATCAATCCATGCCGCGCTCCCGCGAAATCGAGCGACGCGCCCGTTTGCGGACGGCCCATATTGTCCTTCCGCTCGATCACCAGATAGCGAACGTTATCGATTCCGGCGATGCTGGTCGCAGTGTTCACGGCGCTCGATACAGGTACGTGCCTGCCGGTCATTTGTTCCCCGTTCGCCGCAAAAATGTTCGCCGCAAAAATCCAGCCGACACCCGACGTGTAACTCTGGGCCACGCGGCTCCACATCGGCGTGCTCAAAAATCCTCCGCCTGAGCCGGTGTCCGCCAAGGCCGCGATCCGGGCCAGTGCCGCTCCCTGCATCCCCATCGCGACGATATTCCCATGCACCATCACCGTCGGACCCGTCGAAGCAGAGGGCGCATCGACCACCGCCGGTGTCATCTGTCCCGCCGCCTTCAATGTCGCGAACTGCAATTCCAGATACCGCTTCAAATCCGGTTTCTTCACTTCCGCGATCATGATCGGACCCTGCGCGCCCGCCGGCAGCGCCAGCACGATCTCGTCGCCCAGGTAATCGCTGAACGTCCGCACCTGATTCACGATGAACTGAAGCTGTTTGGTCTGCTTCTCATTCCACCATTCCCGCAGAACGTCGCTCTTCGCCGCGCGCTCTTCGAAAATCGCCGTCGCTTCGCCCAGCGTCGGACCGATGTTCGGAATCGCGGCATAGATCATGGTGTCCTCCGGCAGCAGCCCCGCAAGCCGCGACTCATGCCGCAGCCCCGGCCCCGGAATCTGCTCGATCCGCTTCGAGATCGCCGAAAGTTCTCCCAGCAGCGCCAGATATTTCGCCGAGTTCGCGCTCCACGACACTTCTTCCGCCACCGAAGTCTTCGCCATGGTCGCGCTGGTTGCCTTCTGGTCGCCGCGATAGAGCAGCGACGAATCGCCGTCCTGATCGACTTTCACTTCTCCTTCGACCACCGACACGCGCGACCCCTTGGTCCCGCGGTTCACTTCGAAAATCGTGCCCTTCACCGACACCAGGCAATCCGCCGTCGCCACTTCCAGCCGTCCCCGCCGCTGCTTCGCCGCCTCCACCATCACCGCGCCGCGAGCCAGATGCACCGTCTTGCCGCTCCATCGTTCGGACAGCGTCAGGTCGCTCCGCTCCGCCATCTCGACCCGCGACCCGTCCCGCAGCGTCAGCACCGCGCGCGATCCCTTCGCGGTCCGCACTTCGTCTTTTTCGAACACCGCCGAGCCTACCTTCAGCGGCTCCGCGCCGTTCACTTTATAAAGCTCGCCCTCGATCGACGCCACCGTCGCCCGTGCCCCCGACGGCGCAAATGCCTGATCGAGCGTCGGACGCAGAAAAACTCCCGCCACGACCACCGCCGCCGCCGCAATCGCCCAGGGCACGAAACGCACCGGACGCTTCGCCACCGTAATCGGGACCACCGTTCGCGAACCCGAAAACTCGCGCCGGCACGCGACGCACGAATGCAGATGATCCTCCACCAGCATCTTCCGCGCTTCGCTCAGCGCATTGGACCGGTAAGCCGGAAACAGCGCACGAAAATCCGCACACGAATCGAGCCGCGCCACTTCCGCCGACACCGACAGCTCCGCTTCGAGCTTCGCCCGCACGCGCGCCCCCGCCTCGCCCACCTCCACCGACTCTTCGCGAATCGCCTTCACCAGCCGATCGAAGTCGTTCATCGCGCGGCTCCCTTCTTCAATTCTTCCTGTAATTTCTTTCGGGTCCGATGCACCGTCACCGCCACCACGATCTGCGAAATCCCCATCAGCTTCGCGATTTCAGGATTCGTGTAGCCTTCAAAAAAACGCAGCGCGAACATCTCCGCCGTACGCTCCGGCAATTTCGCCAGCGCCCGGCGCAAAGTGTCGCGCAGGTCGCGCAATTCGGTGCACGATCCGCTCGCGGGCATGCGTTCCAGCTCGAGCGTATTGTCCGCCTGCCGCGCCCGCACCACATCCAGCGCCGCATTCACCGCCGACCGCCGCAGATAACTCTCGGCATTGTCGATTTCTGAAAGCGAATCGCGCTTCAGCAGGCGCAGAAACACGGTTTGCAACACATCCTCGGCGTCCTCGGCATTCCCGGTAATCCGGTGCGCCGTCCGAAACACCATCGTGTGATGCGCCGTGTACAGTTGATCGAGCGGTTTAGGAATCGTCGAAACGGGGGCCTCCCCAACTGCCAGTAGCACGATTCTAGCGCCTCCTGAATTGCAGACGCCCAAAACCCGAAATTCTTACACCGGCCAGTCTGCTTTCCCTCAAACTGCGCGCCCGCACGACAGCCCTGGCCGTCAGGCCGGGGTCCCACCCCACCTGGATTCAAGAATCTCTCTTGTTACGAACGACTTCTGCGTCCCCACCCCCAGCGTCGAAAGCCCCGCATAAAGGTTCGCCCGCTGGATCGCCTCCGCCTCCGGGACGCCTTCCGCCAGAAAGCAAGCGAAACTCCCGATAAACGCGTCCCCGGCCCCCGTCGTATCGACCGCCTGCATCGCAAACGCCGGATGATGCACGTCGCCGCACAGCGCACCGTTCGCGCCCAATGTCACGATTACCCGCCGCAGCCCCGCCTCCGTCAATTTCCGAGCCGCCCCGCGCGCCGATTCGAGATCCCGCACCGCGACCCCCGCCAGCGCCTCCGCCTCGGTCTCGTTG
>JAIQFJ010000150.1 GCA_020073325.1 Terriglobia bacterium
TCCGGCGCTTCCGGCACCAGCGGAGCATCGGGAACTTCCGGCGCTTCCGGCACCAGCGGAGCATCGGGAACTTCCGGCGCTTCCGGCACCAGCGGAGCATCGGGAACTTCCGGCGCTTCCGGCACCAGCGGAGCATCGGGAACTTCCGGCGCTTCCGGCAGCAGCGGGGCGACCGGCGTCAGTTCGTGTCCGACGATCCAGCGTCAAGTCTCGATCACGAGCACGGACGGTGTGACGCCGCTCAGCTTCCTGGCCACCGCGACCAACTCCGGCAATACGGCCTGGCTCTTCGTTGCGCCCAACAGCGGAACGACGCCGAGTTCGCTCACGGTGTTGATCGATCCGACCGCGCTCGCTCCCGGAACCTACAGCGGGACGATCACGGTCAGTTCCGGAGTCACCAGCTCGTCGTCGTCCTCCTCGTCGAGCGCGGCTCCGAGTCTGCCGACAGCCTTCAACGTCCCGGTCACGCTGACCGTCCGCTCCGCATCGGGAGCTTCGGGAGCCTCCGGCGCATCGGGTGCCAGCGGCGCATCCGGTGGATCCGGGCAGTAACGGCGTACGTCCATAGTTGAATCGGCCTTCGGGCTGATCAAAAGGGAGTGATTCACAGGCAATTTGCCGGTGAATCACTCCCTTCTTTTTTGGTTAGGTTTTTTTCAGAGCCGGCAAATCTTTCATCCGTGGCGCATCAATTGCTCCATAGTGTGCCGTTACACTCCATGCAGACGCATCGGGAAGTGTTAGCTTCACTGATGAGAGGAAAGAAAATGAATCGACAATATCGCCGCGGAATTGCGCTATCGGGGGCGCTGCTGGCTCTGGGAGTGCTGAGTTTTTCCGACACAGCCCGGGCGCAGTCGGTCACAGCCACACCGAGTGTTCTGAATTTTACGACGGCGCCAGGCATCGTCGCCACGGGATGTAACGGCAATGCGACCTGCACGGTCCACGTGACGGGCACCGGGGTGAGCACAGCCCAGATTCAGACCAGTGCGTCGTGGATCAAAGTCAATCCGTCGTTTGCGATCGCGTCGCTGCCGGGAGACATGAGCGTTTCGGTGGACCCCTCGACATTGAACGTCGGCGGCACCAGCGGCACCATCACGATTTATTCGCCCACCAACTCCGCGATCAATACGCTGATCACGGTGAATGCGACGGTCAGCACGACAGCATCCGCGCTGGCGGCCGCGCCGACGTCGCTGAGCTTCGAGGGACAATCCGGCGCAACGTTCGGCACACCGCAGAACTGCGCGATTCAGAACAGTCCGTCGTCCTGCCAGATCACGATTACGTCGAATGCCGGACCCCTGACCTACAACATTACTCCGAGCACCACGGATGGACACGCGTGGCTGCAGCCGGACCGCACCAGCGGCCAGACCAGCGGATCTCCGGTGAACGTCGCCGTGAATCCCTCCGCGGTCCCCGGCCCAGGGACCTACACGGGATCGATTCTGTTCCAAAGCACGACGACGAACGATGCCGTCGCCGTCAGCGTCACGATGAACGTCAGCGCGAATCCCACGCTTACGGCCACGCCCACGCAGCTCGCTTTCTTTTACACGCTGGGCACCTCGGCTCCCGCGCAGCAGCAGATTACCGTCGCCAGCAGTTCGAACACGCTGTCGTTCAACGTGACGCAGAGTTCGAATTCGAGCTGGCTCACCGTATCTCCGATCAGCGGCGCAGCCAGCAGCGCGAGTCCCGCGACGCTCAACGTGAACGTGTCGCCCAATTCGCCGGTCGCCCTGACGGCCGGGAAATATACCGCGCAGATCTTCGTCACGCCGGTGGGCGGAGGCGCCGCTCAAAGCGTGAACGTGAGCCTGATCGTCAGCGCCAGCCCGTTCCTGACCGTTTCGAAAAATCAACTGACCTTCAGCGCGCCCTTTGGAGGCAGCGCGCCGGGCAGCCAGGCGGTAGTCGTCGGCAGCACCGGCGGAGCGCTGAACTTCAATACCTCGGTCTCTTCCGATTCCGGCTGGATGTTTGTGACCCCGAACTCGGGCGTCACCGGCGCGCCGACCGGGACCCTGTCGATCGGCGTCAATCCCGCCGTTCTGGCCGCATTGAGCGTGGGGACCTATAACGGCACGCTGACCATCACGCCCTCGAACGGCGATCCTTACAGTCTGTCGGTCTCGGCGACTCTTACGGTCGGCGCGAGTTCGCAGGTGACGGCCGCGCCGCAGGGGCTGTATTTCAGCTATCAGATCGGCCAGACCACTCCTCCGGCGCAGACGATCGCGCTGAATTCGTCGGGCCCCGCCGTGGCGTTTTCGATCGCGACCGCGCTGAGCGGAGCCAATCCGTCGAGCTGCGGTGCGTCCGCATGGCTCTCCGCAACGGCGCAAACCTCGCCGCTGACGACGCCGAATCTGTTGACCGTCACGGTGAATACGTCAGGCATGACCTCGGGGACCTGCATCGGCACTGTCAAAGTCACCTATGCGTCGAGTTCCGGCAACGCAGAGCTGGATGTTCCGGTGACTCTGTTCGTCAGCAATAACGCGCTGCTGAACATCAGCGTTCCGCAGGCCTTCGGCATCGAATCGACGACGCTCAACGGAGCAAATATCAATCGCCAGGTCTCGTTGACCAGCACCGATGGCTCGACCGCGATTTCCTACAGCGTTTCGTTCCAGAGCGCGCCGTGCGCGTGGCTGTTCGCGGCCCCGCTGACCGGCGGAAACACCGGCACCACGCCGACGCCGCTGCAGATCAACATCCTTCCGGGATGCATCACCAGCCCCGGGACCTATCAGGGCAGCGTCACGCTGACTTCCGCGAATCTGCCACAGCCGGCGACACTGCCGATCACTCTGTTTGTCACCTCCAACGTGCAGATCGCGGTGACGCCGCAGGCGCTGACGTTCACCCAGTCGCAGAACGGTCCGCTGCCGGCCGCGCAGAACCTGAACTTCACGGTTACGGGCGGGAACGCGAACTTCATCGCAACGGCGACCACCGACCTGGGCAACTGGCTGCAAGTCAATCCGACCTCGGGCAGCACCTCGCTGGCATCGGTTTCGGTCAGCATCCTGGCGAACTCGCTGCCTCCCAGTGCGACTCCCTACAACGGCCGCATCACGCTGACGTTCCAGAACGCGGCCACGCCCTCGGCGATTATTCCGGTGAAATACACCGTGAATCCGCCGCAGTCGCTGACCGTTTCGCCGACCTCGCTGACGTTCGCTTATCAGATCGCCGGACCGAATCCGGCCAATCAGCAGCTCAATATCAGCAGCACCGGCGGCACGGTGGCCTTCACGATCGGCACCACCAGCAACGGCGGATGGCTCGGCGTCGACACCGCCAGTTCCTCGACGCCGGCCAACGGCAATCCTAAGGTGATCAACGTGTCGATTGATCCCACCAAGTTCCCCTCGGGGACGGGAGCGGGCAATTCGCTGCAGGGTACGATCACGGTCAGCGCTCCGGGCGTCCTGGCGACGCCTGCGACGGTGAACGTGACCCTCAACATCACCGCCGCGGCGGTGCCGCAGCCGAGCACCGTTTCGACCAGCGCGGTTTCGAACGGCTTCGGCGCGATCGCTCCCGGCGAGCTCATTGCCATCAAAGGGACGAACCTCGGACCCGCGTCGCCCGCCAACGGCTCCGACTTCAAGGTGAACGCGCAGGGCGGCGTCGATTCGACGCTGGCGGGCGTTCAGGTCACCTTCGACGGAATCCCCGGAACGCCGACGTTTGTTTCCGCGACGCAGATCAACGTGATCGTGCCGTGGGAGATCGCCGGCCGCACCAACACCAGCATGGTGATCAGCTTCAACAGCGGCAATTCGGCTCCGCTGCCGCTTTCAGTGACGTCTGCGGCTCCGGGAATCTACACCCAGAACGCAACTGGCGCCGGTCAGGCGGCGGCCATCAATCTGAGCCCGACCGCTGCCAGCCCGTACAACGGTCCGCTGGGCAGCACGTACCCGGGAACATCGCTCGCGCTCGCTCCGGCGCCGCAGGGATCGTTCGTTTCGTTCTATCTCACCGGGTGCGGCAAGACCAACCCTGCCAGCGCGACCGGTACCATCAACTCGGGAACAACGCTGATGCCTCTGCTCAACTGGGCGCCCGGTTCGAGTGTCGTCACAGCCTCGATCGGCGGCCAGCCCGCGACGGTGCAATTCGCCGGTGCGGCGCCCACGCTGATCACCGGCGTGTGCCAGGTGAACCTGCAGGTTCCGCAAGGAGTCAGCGGGAACGCTCTGGCGGTGAAGATCACGATCAACGGACTCGACACGCTCGGCTCCGCGACGGTCGCGGTCCAGTAGTTCAGCAACGCAAACATGCGGGGCCGTTCTCTCGGATAGAGACGGCGGCCCCGCATGCTACCGTGAAAACTTGGAGAACTTCTTCGGAAACCGTCCCGTCGTCGACGCCCTGGACGACATGATCCGCCGCGACCGGATCCCGCAGACCCTGCTTTTCTCCGGTCCCGAAGGCATCGGCAAAGCGACCCTCGCCCGCCGTTTCGCCGCCCATCTCCTCGGCGACGCGCAGAAAATCGAGCAGGACGACCTCAGCCTCGAATCCAACCTCGAAGTCATCGCCGACCGCGAAAAATGGACCGCCGACAAGCGCAACGAAGATCCGCTCTTCTTCGCTTCCCACCCCGATTTCGTCACCTTCGCGCCAGACGGTCCGCTGCGCCAGATCACCATTCCGCAGATGCGTTTCCTGAAAGATCGCAGTCAATTGAAGCCGCTGAAGGGGAACTGGCGCGTCTTTCTGATCGATCAGATCGACCGGGCCAATGAACAGGCCGCGAATTCCCTGCTCAAGACGCTCGAAGAGCCGCCCTCGCATCTGATCCTCATCATGACCGCGCGCAACCCCTACGACCTGCTGCCGACCATCCGTTCTCGCGCCGTGCCGTTCCGTCTTTCGCGCCTCTCCGAGGATGAAATGCGCGCGTTTGTCGCAGCCAAGGGCCTGAGCGATGCCGAGAAACGAAAAATGCTCGCCGAAGGATCGCCGGGCGTCGCCGTTTCGATCGACCTCGAAGCGTACGAAAGGCGCCGCACGTCGATGCTCGCGCTGCTCAAGGCCGCCAGCGGAGCCGAACCCTTCGGGTCGTGGCTGAAGCACTCCGAATCCATCGCGGCCCGCCGCAGTGAAAAGCTGGATTCCTATCTCGAAGTGCTGTACGTGCTTCTGGAGGACGTCCTGCGGCTCGCCAATGGCTTCAAATCGATCCGCAACGAAGACATCCGCCGCGAACTTCAGCCGCTCGCCCAGCGCGTAACCTTCGAATGGCTTCGCAAGGCTGTGAAACGAGTGGACGAGCTGGTGGAACTGGTACGGCGCAATATTCAAAAATCGATCGCGCTCGACGCCCTGGTGGTGGAACTGCGCATGTCTTGATTCCCGCAAACGTTCCTGGCCGAATTCTCAATTGCGCTACCGGGAGTGCTGTGCTATCAAGGAACAAGATAGGTAGTTCCATCCACCTTTCATATCCTCACGAAGGAGCGCGTAAGTGGAGCCCGGAAATCGCAAGTTGATTCGTCCGTCGTTAAATGAAATCAAGGAGCAGCGCACCCGCAAAGACGGGGCCAAGAAGTCCACTCCCCCCGACCAGACCAACGCTGAAAATTTTTATTACCTGAAGCAGATGCAATCGAAGACGCCCATGACCATCGTGCTGAAAGATGGCGAGGTTCTGAAGGGCGTCATCGAGTGGTACGACAAGACGTGCCTCAAAGTGAACCGCGACGGCGAGCCGAACCTGCTGGTGTTCAAATCGAACATCAAATACATGTATAAAGCCTGACGGCTATCTGTAATTCGCGGCCTGCATTTCAAACAATCGGGCATACTGCCCGCGCGAGGCGATCAGCTCCTCGTGACTTCCGTCCTCGGTGATGCGTCCCTCGGCCAGCACCACGATGCGATCGGCCAGGCGAACGGTCGAGAAGCGATGCGAGATGAGAATCGCAATTCGTTCGCGCGTCAGCTCGGCGAAATTCATGAAGACTTCCGCTTCGGCGACCGCATCGAGCGCGGCCGTCGGCTCATCCAGAATCAATACCTGCGCATCCCGCAGGTAAGCCCGCGCCAGCGCCATGCGCTGCCACTGGCCGCCCGATAAATCGATGCCTCCTTCGAACCGCCGGCCCAGCATCTGTTCCAGTCCGCCCGGAAGTTTGGCGACAATCTGATCCACTCCGCTGCGCCGCGCCGCTTCCCACAGCGCGGGATCGTTGCGGATCAGTTCCACGCGTCCCGCGGCGATATTGTCGCGAACCGCCATGTCATAGCGGAAGAAATCCTGAAAAATAATCCCGATTTCGCGGCGTAAATCCTCTACGCGATAGTCGCGCAGGTCCACGCCATCGAGCAGAATCAGGCCCTCGCTCGGATCGTAGAGCCGGGCAATCAGTTTCACGAACGTCGTCTTGCCCTGCCCGTTTTCGCCCACCAGCGCGATGCGCTCGCCCGGCTCGATCCGGAAATTCACGTCGGTCAGAACACGCCTTTCCGATCCGGGATAGTGAAACGACACGTGGCGGAATTCGATTCCATCGCGAATGGGACGCGGCGCCGGAATCGCATTCGGTTTCGACCGGATGCGCGGCCGCACGGCAAAGAACGTCAGCAGATCGGTCAGGAACAGCGCCTGTTCGGAGATGCTCGAAAACAGCGAGAACACCGACTGCAATTCCAGATTCGCCGCCGCGATCGCCCCGGCCAGGAACGTCAGAGTTCCCACCGTGATGCTCCCCGCCAGCGCCTGCGCGACTACAAACGCGTATCCTCCGTAATAACCGAGCGATCCGACAATCGCCAGCAGCGCGCCCCATCGCAATCGCCGCCGTGTCAGCGCGCGGTTCCGTCCGATCAGTTCGTCTGAAAGCAGCCGGTAGCGCTCGCGAAGATAATCGCCGAGCCCGAACATCTTCACTTCTTTCGCGCTTTCGCGGCTGCTGCCGAGGATACGAAGATAATCCAGTTCGCGGCGGATCGGCGTCATCCGATGCGCCAGCGCATATCCCAGAAACGCGAAGTGCGATTCACCCGCGAACGCTGGCAGCACGCACACCAGCAGCAAAGCGAAGATCCACGGGTCGTAGTAAATGATGCCCGTAGCCAGTGAAAACAGTGCGATGACTCGTTGAAACAGAGTGCCCATCGCATTCACCAGGGCGACGCGATCGGTTGCCTGCAGCCTGGCGCGTTCCAACTTGTCGTAGAATGCGGGGTCCTCAAACAACGTCAGATCCATGCTGGCGGCGTGTTTCATCAGGCGGATGCTCACGTCGCGCGCAAATTCATCGGCAAGCCGCGCGTCGCAATAATCGATCGCCCGGCCCAGCGTCAGCCCACCGGCGGCGAACAGAAATTCGAATCCCAGCAGAACCCAGACCTGCTGGTGCGTGACTGATCCGGGGCGCGCCACCGCGTCGACAATTCGCTTCGATACCGCCAGAACTCCCAATGGAGCCAGCGCCGCGATGAAGCGGAACATCAGCGAGCCAAGCACCACCAAAGGCGCCGCATGCCAGACCAGCAGCATCACGCGCGGAACGTTTTTCAGCGCTCCGATGCGCTCCCGAAATCGCGACCGTTCACTCGGGTTGGGCATGTGCGACTCCTGCTGTCTCGGCCGGCTCGAGCTTTTCCTGCCGCGGCGCGATCGGGACAAGAATGCGATGGACGCGCCCATCGTCGACGAGCTCGATCGCGGCCGCGAATCCCTCATGCCGCTCGGCGCGAATCTCGTACGTCGACGAGCCGTAGCGATAGGTGATCTCGAATCCGGGCCAATCGCCGGGAACCGCAGGCTCGATCGTGAGGATGTTGCCGCGCAATTTGAATCCGAGCACCTCCTCGATCCAGATGCGATACATCCACGCGGCGCTACCGGTGTACCACGTCCAGCCTGCGCGCCCCTCTTTGTTCGGCGACGCGTACACGTCGGCGGCGGCAACGTAGGGCTCGCCTACATAACGAGCCGCGTCGCGGCCGTGCTCGATCGGATTCATCATCTGCAGCAGCTCCACCGCGCGATCGCCATCGCCCATTCGCGCGCGCGCCAGGGCAAGCCACAACGATCCGTGCGTGTACTGGCCGCCGTTTTCGCGCACACCCGGCGGATAGGCCATGATGTAGCCCGGATGCGGTTCCGAATGATCGAAAGGAGGCGTGAACAGCTTCACGATGCGATTCTTTTCGTCCACCAGAAACCGGTCCGCCGCATCCATGGCGATGCGCGCCCGCTCGGGATTTGCCGCGCCGGAAATGACAGCCCAGGATTGCGGCAGCGAATCCATCCGCGCCTCCGCATTCTGATGCGAGCCGAGCGGAGATCCGTCGTCGAAGAATCCGCGCAGATACCAATCGCCATCCCAACAGGTGAGCTCAACGGCCCTGGCGAGCTGCGCCACGCGCTCCAACCACGGCCCGGACGCATCGATTCTCGCGAACGCTTCGAGCGTCGCAATCAGGAACCAGGCGAGCCATACGCTTTCGCCGCGTCCTTCCATCCCAACGCGATTCAGTCCGTCGTTCCAATCGCCCGTCCCGATCAGCGGCACGCCGTGCGCACCGAGGCGCCAGGCTCGTTCGAGCGCTCGCCGCGCATGCTCGCGCAGCGGCGCCATCTCGCTCGAATTTTTGGGAACGAACATGCGCTCGTGTTCGGAATCGGCAAGCGGCGGGCCTTCCAGAAAAGCGACCGGCTCGTCCAGAATCGACGCATCGCCGGTGATCTCGACATAACGCGTGATCGCGTAGGGCAGCCAGACCAGATCGTCGGAACATCGGGTGCGCACGCCAAGTCCCGTCGCCGGATGCCACCAGTGCTGGACATCGCCTTCGCGAAATTGGCGGGCCGCGCAGGTCAGGATGTGTTCGCGCGTCAGGCTGGGCCTCGCATAAACGAAGGCGAGGCAGTCCTGCAACTGATCGCGAAATCCGAACGCGCCGCTCGATTGATACAACGCGGAGCGTCCCCAGAAGCGGCAGCTGAGCGCCTGATAGAGCAGCCAGCGGTTCAGCAGCAGATCCGCGGAAGGGAGCGGCGTCCGCACCTGTAGCGTGCCGAGCAACGCCTGCCAATGTTTTCCCGGCTCGGCGGCGAGATTGCGTCCGATGATCCCCCGCGCCTCTTCGATGGTCGCCGCTTGACCGAGGAGAAACGTCACCTGCCTTCGTTCTCCCGCGGCCAGGTTCACGCGAACCTGCAGCGCGGCACAAGGATCGAGCCCGGCGCCGACGCGGCCATCGAGCGACGCCGCGCCGAGAGCCGCCGGATTCGTTCGCGATCCGAATCTCCCCAAAAAAGACGCGCGATCGCCGGACCACGATTCCGCCCGCGGATCGGCGGCGGCGAAAGCAACCTGCCCCGTGGCGATGTCGCTCCAATATTGCACCGCCGTCAAAGCGCCCGATGCCGGATCGATGGCGGTCTGAATATGAAGCTGCTGATCTTCGCGCACGGATCCGAGGACCAGTTCCGCGAAGTACACGACGCTCAACGCTCGCGGCCGCGATGATTCGTTGCGTAGCTCCATGCGGCATACTTTCACGGGATCGTGCTCCGGGACAAATACAGTCAGCTTTTGCGCGATCCCGCCGCGCACGTGTTCGTAAATCGAATAGCCCTGGCCGTGACGCACACGCGCCTCGCCGGAATCGCGCGACAAAATCGCCCCGGTTTCATCGTCGCGGACGTAAATCATTTCCGATTGGGGATCGCTCACCGGATCGTTGTGCCACGGCGTGAGGCGGTTTGTCTGGCTGTTTTCGTTCCACGTGAAACCGAGTCCGCGCTCGGTGACCAATGTTCCGAAGCGCTCGTTCGCGATCACATTCGACCACGGCGCGGGCGTTTGTGCGCCGTTCTTCAAAGAGATGACGTATTCGTCGGACGTGAAGCCGCCGATGCCGTTCGACAATGAGAGTTTGACCGCCGCGAGCCTCGTTGCCGGCTCTTCTTCGCTGTCGCGCGCCGGGATGAAGCGGGGCGCGGGGGAAATTGCGGCGGAAGCCGCGATCTGGCGATCGAGCGAGCCGCGGCCCGCGTGCAGCGCGACGCTCGACGAAGCGAGGATCAGGTCGCGATGAGCTTCCGGCATCTCGTTCCAGTCGCGCAGAAAAACGCCGCCCGGGCAGTCGACGCATTCGGCATGCGCGGCGATGTAGCGCGTCAATTCTTCCCGCAACGGGCGATCGTAACTCGCGCCTTCCTGATTCAGCACGATCAGATCGAACTGAAATCCGAGCAGGCGGCAGTATGTGTGCGCAAGCAGCAGTTCGCGGACTTGTGAAAGATCGCTCGAATCGGCAATGGTGACAGCCAGCATCGGCAAATCGCCGGAAATGCCGTAGGCCCACAGCGCGGATTGTCCAAGCCGGTTTCGCGCGAGCCGCTGCGGCGCGGCTCGAAGCGCCGGGTTCGGATAGAGCAAGAACCCGGCGAGCTGCTGGAATCGATGCACCGATCCCGCGCGCAGGCCCAGGTAGCGCAGATCGAGCTGCGACCGCGTCCACGCCATCTCGAACGATCGCGCAATCTCACCGGGGCGCGAGTATTTTTCGATGAGCGCGAGCAGCGCCTCGCGCGTCGACGCGACCATCGTCACGAACGTCAATTCGGCGCGCTCCCGCGGTGCGAGCGTTACGCGGCAGCGCAAACTGAAAATCGGATCGAGCACCGCGCCGATTTCCCCGCTCAATTCGCCGTTCAACGCTGCGGGATTTGCGGGCGTGTTTCCGCGCCCCAGAAATTGCGCGCGATCGGTCTCGAAGGAAACGGGCCCGCGCGCCCCCAACAGCACGTGCGCGGCCCAGATTTGCGGATCCTCCGGCGAACGCGGGCGGCGATGCGCGATCAGCACTCCTTCGGAAGGGCTCGACGTTTCGACGAACATCTTGGCGAACGCCGGATGCGCCGTATCCGCGCGATGGGGCGCGAGCGACAGTTCCACATAACTGGTGAACTCGATCTCGCGCTTGCGTACAGAACGGTTCATCGCCAGGACGCGCCGCACCTCGACGTCGTCTTCGGGAGCCACGGTCACGTCGGTTCTGGTTTCAAGCCCGGAGACGCGACGCAGGAACCGGGCGCGATCGGGAGAGAAGATCGCCGAACTGGTTCCCCAATCGCCGCCGATGGGACGATTCGTCGCCGACCACACAGCGGAGGACTGCACATCGCGGATGTAGAGGAAACTGCCGTAAAGTTCCAGCACCGGGTCCGAGCGCCAGCGGGTCACGTCGAACCCGCTCCAGCGGCTGAAGCCCGTTCCGGAATTGGAGAGCCAGAGCAGATAGCGGCCGTTGCCATTCAAGTGGACGCGCGAAACGGCGGTGATATTCTTCCAGATGCGCTCGGCAGGCTCTTCTTCGACGGCGTGGCGAATGGGGACGTGCTGCGTGACGATCTCCTCCAGCCGCGCGCGGTGGATGGGGATGCGTTCGAACAGCAGCGACTCGAAGGCGCGCACGCGAAGCTGGCTGTGGAAGCGGCGCTGCATCGCGCCGCGATGAAGCACGTTGTTCATCGCGATCAGGCTCATCCCCTGGTGATGCGCCATGTACGCGTAGATGGCGACTCCGCGCTGGCCCTGTTTCGACTCCCGCGAAAAATCGATGGATTCGTAGAAACCCATCGGACCCGCGAGGCCCAGCTTTTCCAGGCGTTTCAGATTGTCGATCGCGGCCGCCGCATCCACCTGCAACGCGAGCATCGTCGCGTAAGGAGCCACCACGGCGCTTTCTTCCATGCCCCGTTTCAGCGCGAGGGCGGGATCGCCGAAGGCGCGGTATTGATAGATCTGATTCGCGTCGATCGCGCTGTAGGCGCATTCAGACACGCCCCACGGAAGATTCTCAAGGCGGCCGTGTTCCATCTGAATTTTAACCGCGTCGTGACAGGCGCGATCGAGCAGCGAGCCGCGAAAACTGCGCGTGTAGAGCATCGGCATCAGGTACTCGAACATGGTGCCGGTCCACGAAAGCACGATGGGCCCGCGCGAGGCCGCGCGCGGGCGTCCCAGCGCGTTCCAATGATCGCGAGGCACATCGCCTTTGGCAATCGCGGCGAGGCTGGCCAGCCGGCATTCGCTGGCGAGCAGATCGTAATGGCTGGTGAACTCGAGCGGATTCCCCACGGCGTATCCGACGCCGAACAGGCGGCGCGCGGGGTCGTACAGGAAGCGCATGTTGATTTCGCCGGCAAGCCGGCGCGCATCGGCGGCGAGTTGTTCGAATCGGCTCACCGTTTCCACCGCGGCTGCGTTGTCCGTCAATTCGCTCAGCGCCGGCGCGTGCTCGCACACGGGCGTTGGCAGATATCGATCGGCCGTCGCGATCCAGGAATTGAGTTCACGTTGGAGCCGCGAAGCCCAATAGAATGGCTCGCCGCCGGAAGGGACGATCTGCAGAACCTGCGCGAGCGGCGCCGAGGCGCGGTGCAGCCGGTCGTAGATCTCGTGAGCGCTCGACGCGGCGTGGAACAAGCGGCGCAGTTCGGCGAGGGACGCCGACACGGCTGCATCGTCACCGCACACCTGTTCGAGAATCGCGAGCGTATCGCTCAACCCGTGCAGGCAAGCCTGGCCGATCACGGGATGATTCACGGCATCGCGGCAGCCTTGTTCGAGAACCCACAGACTCGCCAGCAGGTTGCCGCTATCGACCGTCGACACATAGCGCGGATTGAGCGGATCGAGCGTGCGAGTGTCATACCAATTCAGCAGATGGCCTTCATAGCGCTCCAGCCGGTCGAGCGTCGCCATTGTCTTCGAGCAGCGCTCCAGAAGATCGTCGGGCGTGAGATAGCCCAGGTCTCGTGCCACGAGGGCGGACGCCAGCCACATCCCGATATTCGTCGGAGAAGTGCGCGGCGCTATCTCGACGCGCAGCGAGAGCTGCGAATTGTCGGGCGGCAGCCAGTGGCTTTCATCGTTGACCAGATCGTCGAAGTAGCGCCACGTCCGGCGTGCGTGCACGCGCAGGAAATCGGTGTCGCCGGCCGCGGTCAGCGCATGGCCGAACCGCGCTGCGGGACGGCTGAGCCACAACATCAACGCCGGCGAGATCGCCCACAGGATCAGGAACGGGAGGGCCAGCCATAAGCGGTCCTGTTCCGCCAGCGCGACCATCAACACGACGGAGAGCGCGGCGAGCAGCAGCATCCGCCGCAGCGTCGTGTTGCGGTGATGATGGGCGTGCGCGGAATCCGCCGGCTCCCATTCCAGCAGGTTGCGGCATGAAATTTTGCGGCGATAATTCGCGCGGATGATCGCGTCCGCGGCCAGCCACGCCTGGTGCGGCAGAAATGCGATCACCACCATAGCCCGGATCAATTGATCGGCGGCGCCCTGCCAGCTTTCGACGACGCGCTGCAGCGTCCGGGCCCAGCGCTCGAGCAGCGGAGCCGTCGCGGGGATCGCGATGGCCAGTCCGACGGCGAGGCTCCACACGCCGGGTGCCGGCCCGAACAGCCACCCGAGCACCAGCAGCAGAAACGACGCGCCAGGAACCAGGCTGCGGCGGAGATTGTCCAGAATCCGCCAGCGATTCAGCGCGCTGAGTGGATTCGGAACGCGGCCAGCGGGCGCGGGCACGCGTGGAAAAATCCAAGGAGCGATCTGCCAGTCCCCGCGAATCCAGCGATGCTCGCGTTTGCTGAAGGTTCCGTAGCCGCGGGGAATTGTTTCAAACAATTCGATGTCGCTGGCGTGGCCGACGCCCGCATGGGCGCCTTCGATCAGGTCGTGGCTGAGCAGCGTTTCCGGCGGAAAGCGATCCTTCAATACGGCGTGCATGGACTGAACTTCGTAAATCGCCTTGCCGTGAAAGATCGCTTCGGAGAACAAATCCTGATGCGCGTCGGAGACGGCTTTGCAATACGGATCGGTGCCGCTGGCGTCGGCGAACACGCGCGTAAAGCGAGTGGCGTTTGCATCCGGCAGCGCAATGCTGACGCGCGGCTGGATGACGGTGTAGCCGCTCCTGCGAACGCGCGTCACCGGATCCAGCTCGACGCGGTTCAGCGGGTGCGCCATCGTCTCAATCAGCCGGCGCGCCGTTTCGGGCGGCAGTTGCGTGTCGGAATCGAGCGTCAGAACGTAGCGGACCGGAACCGGCAGGCGGCCCGCGACCAGCAGGTTCGGATCGCCTTCGCCGCACAGAAATGCGTTCAGTTCTTCGAGTTTGCCGCGTTTGCGCTCACGGCCGATCCAGCGCTGCTCGCTTTGGGACCAAACGCGCTGC
>JAIQFJ010000151.1 GCA_020073325.1 Terriglobia bacterium
CGCGCTTCACGGGTGTGAACGGCGTCGTGGCCGAAGGCTCGGGATTCGTCGCGCGATAAAGATTCATCGCACCCCAGGCTCCCAGCGCCACCAGTCCCAGGCCGATCACGAGTCCGATGAGTGTTTTCAACTTCACGGCGCGGACTCTTTCTTTGCCGCGATCTTTCCTTGTGCGTCCGGCTCGACCAGCGAAACCTTGGTCCCGGCGTCGACGCCCTTGATGGCGACCTCATCAGGATTGCGCGCCAGCACTTCGACTTCTTTGGGAGTCCAGCCGGCGCCGTTTTCGATGTACACCGCGGGACGCCCCAGCCGCGTGAACAGAGCGTTCGACGGAATGCTGATGGCATCGGGAAGCCGCTCGATGATGATGTCGAGCCGGCCGTTCATCCCGGGGCGAAGACGCGTATCGCGATCCGAAAAGCTGCCGACGGCGCGAAAATTACGCGTGGGAGGCCAATCGAACGTCTGCTCCACCAGCGGCGAAATCGCGCTCAATTTTCCCGGATAATTCTTCTCCGGAAACGGATCGACCTGCATCCGCACGTCCATGCCCGTGCTGATCCGGCCGCGATCGGTCTCTTCCAGCTTGCCTTTCATCGCGAGCGTCGACAGGTCTGGAATCTCCGCAATGCCGCTGCCCGGCCACACCTGATCGCCCACCTTAAACGGTTTCGCGTTCATCCATCCCTGCGAATAATTGTTGAGATAGACGATCACGCCGCTCGACGGAGCCTTCACTTCCATCTTGCCGATGCGCTCCTTAGTCACGTCCACGTCCTGCTGCGCTTTGTCGCGAAGCCGCGTCTGCGAGCCGATGCGCGCGGCATCCGATTTCTGGTGCAGATTGACTGTCGCTTCTTCGACGCGAAGTTTTTCCTGAGCGATGTCGAGATCGATCTTGCTTTCCTCGCCCTGCAGCCGGCTGACGATTTCCTGCTTCGAAACTTCCAGCCTGGCGCGTTCGACTTCGACCTGTGCCGACGTGAGGTCGATTTTGTCCTGCTCCGCGTTCATGCGCGCCTGCGCGACCGCCTGGTCGAGCGAAGCCTGCGCCTGATCGAGCGCGGCCTGTTTTTCGAGCAACTGCTGCTGCACCGAGCTCGAATCGAAGCGCACCACGGCGTCGCCGGCCTTCACTTCGCTATTCGGCGCGGCCAGCCATGCGATCACCATTCCGGGGACGTTCACCGGCGCGATCAATTGCGCGGATCGGGTGGACACCAGTTCGCCGCGGCAGCGCACGATCACTTGAAATTCCCCGCGCCGCGCCACGGCGACCGGAAGATCGGCCTTGGCTTCCACTTTCGCCGTGCGATACAGCCAGACGCCGCCGGCGGTGAGTCCGCCGAGGACAATCACGGTGACGATCCAGCGAATCACCTTTTTCACGGCTTGGCCCCGTTCGGAACAATCTCGACGGCGGCGGAAAGATCGGGAAGAATACGCACGTCCCGCGAATCGATTTTGAATTTTGCCGAAAACGCCCGGATGGGACTTTGCAATCCGCCCGAAGCTACGGGACTCGCCGATTCCAGATGCGCATCGAACGCGACGTCGGGATAAGCGTCGAGGAACACGCGTGCCCTGGCGCCGCGCTGCGAGATGACCGCGCCGTCGGGCTCGCTCACCTGTGTGTTGACGATCATTTCCGTGGGATCGAAGATGCGCACCAGCGGCTGACCGGGCCACGCCTGGTCGCCTTCCTGAAACGGACCCTGCGCGCCGTTGCGCCACGCCGATTCGAGCGCGACCATCCCGGAAATCGGCGCGCGCACCGACAAGCGCTCCATATTGTTCGTGGCGCGGTCGAGCGCGATCTGTTGCCGGTCGCGCTGCAATTCGAGCAGCTTTAAGGCGGCCGCGTCGGCGACATCGTGAAACTGGCCCGATTTCTTGAGACTTGTCAGATGCGCCCGCGCGTCCTCCGCCTTCGCCTGATTCTTCAAGCGATCGATCTCGCTCAGCACTTCTCCCTTTTGGAGCTCGATCTCTGCTTTGGCCAGGTCCGCTTCGGCTTGCTTCAGATCCGCCGCGCGACGCGCCTGGTCGCTGCGATTCTGGGCGCGCATCTGCTCCACCTGATGATTGAGATCATCCACCTTCGCGCGAGCGTCGCGCGCATCGTCCATCTGCTGGACTTTGTCGAACTCCGCGATGAGGTCGTCCTTCTTGACGCTGGTTCCGTTGGCGATGAAATGCGTCAACGTGAGCTGGCCGCCCGGCCCGCGAATCTGCGGAACCGCGATGTTCTGCACGCGCACGGCTTGCACGGTTCCCGTCGATCGGATATGGTCCGGCGGTTCAGGCGCGGGCGCCGACGAATCCGCGCTCACGGAAACCTCGCGCAGCGACGGCCGCGAACAGGCTCCGAGCACGATCGCAACAGCGACAGCGCACCCACTCCTCCACATCATCATTCGATTGTAACGCCCGGTGTAACGTTAGACGCGCGCTGGCGAAAAAGTGTTGAATAATTATCGGTTACGGTTTCTTCAGCAGGTCATCGGCAACGCGCAGATTGCGCAGCCCGATCCAGGTGTAGCCGGCTGTAACGCCGAGGTTCACACCGGTGAACGTCCAGTCGCTGCGCGGGCTTTGCCACGCGCTGTGGCGCTCCTGAAGAAACGCCGAGGCCGCGCACATTCCCGCTTTGATTCCGATGACGCGGCCCCATTGTGGACGCCCCTGCGAATCGGCCAATAATCCGTTCGACTCGACGGCTCCGGCGGAGACCGCGCGGTGTGTGGTCACGGCGTCGAACCCGAGGCTCGCGGCGCACGTCGAAGCGAGTGTGATGCGACGGATCCAGACGCGTTTTGAAGTTGCCGGATGCTCGACCAGATCCGCGGCCTGACTGCACGTGGCGAGCAGCAGACCGAAGCAGAATAGCTTCATCGCTGACCTTATCGGCCAGCGCCGCGGAACTTGAACCGTCTACTGCGGACTGCGCGGCAGCGGACGATAGGAATAACCCCAGGGCGGCTTTACGTTGGTCGGGGTCGATACGATACGGCCCGTGTCGTCGATCCATTTATATGGATTCGTGTTGCTCAGGTTGTAGCTCTGGCCGGTGCGCCCGTCGCGATAATGGCTGTAGCCCGTGATGATTTCGTCCATCTCCTCGAAATTCTGATCGACGGCATTCAGCTTCGCCGTGAACGACGCCTGCTGGCGTTCGAAATCCTGCACGCGGCGCGCGATGGCCTCGGCGGCTTCCTTGCTCAACTGATTCTGTTTCTGCACCCATGCCGGATCCCAAGTCATGGAGACCAGCATGTGCATCGCGACGGCCTGCGCCTGCGCGCCCTGCGATTTCGGCGCGATGAACCCGACGAATTGCTCCGCCACCCACATCACGTTGTCTTTAGTGGTCCACGTGATCGCCTCTACCGACGCCTGCATCTCCTGTTTATTGTGTGTACAGGTGAACGTCGCCTCACCCGCGTCGTAGCGCGTCGGAATGACGGGACGATCCAGTTCCTGGGCTTTCTCCGCGAACTCCGGACGACTTTTCGAGGAAACCAGCTTCGCGCCGGAACACAAATTGCCGATCGCCATCAGCCCGAACGTGCGCGCGAACTCCACACCGGGCAGGTAGTGCATCACGATGACGCGCTGCCCGAAGCCCGGTGAATAGAGCGACCCTTCCCGGAACCCGAGCTTCTGTCCAATCGCGCTTGGCGGGGCAAACGTCGGCATGGTCGGCTCGCCCATCAGGATGTAAGTCATCTTGTCGGGCGAAAGCGATCGAACGTACGGATTAATGTTGAGCGCGCCGAGCCGCGCCAATGCGCCTTCAGACTTCCATCCTTGCGGCACGTCGAGCGTGAAAGCGTGCTCCAGCGGATCGGTCAATTTCGTGAAGCTGATTCCGGCAGGCACAGGAGCCTTCGGATCAAACACCGCCGGTCCCGAAAACGCGTCGGCCGGAATCGAGGGCAGCGATTGATTCGCACCGCCTTTCTGGCCGATCGTAATAGCGACGATCCGCCGCTCTCCCCCGCGCACGATCGCCAGGCGAGCCGTCGAACCGGCCGCCATCGACGTAATTGCGCCGCTGCCTCCCGCCGCGCTGGCCACCGGACGATCGTTGATCGCAAGCAGCAGGTCGCCCTGCTTCAGGCCCGCCCGATCCGCGGGGCCGCCGGCAGCCACTTGCGCGACAACCGTTCCCGACCGGCTGTCGACCAGCGCGACCCCGATATAGCCCTGCGCCAGCGCACATCCCGCCAGCGCGATCGCGAGCAGTACCGCCCTCATGCTTACTCCGCGCTCGAATGCGGATGCGTCGCGTAATGCTGGCGCAGCAGATCCTTGCCGTAATCGTTGCCGTTCGGCGTCCGCACGACGACGTGAACGTGCTGCGGATTCGGAACCTTGGGATCGATCCCCGGCCCGCGATAATTCGCCGGCAGTTGATGATCGAACTCGATCAGAATCACCGGGCTGTGGATCCGGTAATAGAAAACGCTTCCCTGCTCCGTCTTGCCGATCCAGGCGAAATACGTGCGGTCGAGATATTTTCGAACCTCGTCCATCTTGACGCGCGCGTGGCCGTCGTCCATGTTGTCGACGTACAACTCGATCAGGTCGACAAGCTGGCGCTGCTGCAGCTTCGACAGCTCCGATACACGGACACCCGCATAATCGAGCACCACGTTATCTTTGAACGCTTCGGTCAGGTTGTTATTGCCCGTCTTCGAAAACGTCAGGATCGCCTTCGTGCGCTGCGGCTCGTCGAGCCCTTTGATCATCGCGAGGCCGTAATCCTGCTCGTCCTGAAGCACGGAGAGTCCTTTGTATTTTCCCGACGGCGCGATCACCGGCTCCGATCCCGCAAAGAACGGCGTCATCACCACCTGATCGCCCAGCACGAAATAGTTGATGATCGCGTGGTGGCCGTCGAGCTGCCATCCCCACGGCTCGGTCGCCGAAGGCTTGCCCATTACCGTGATGTAGTAGCGATACTCGCCGTACTGCACGAAATCGTTTCCATTCAGCTCGCCCAAAGTTTCGTTGAGCTTCATGATGTCGCGCGTCAGCTTCAGTCCTTTGGCGCTCAGGCCCGCGCGCAGCAGGGCGAACGCTGCCTCGCGCTGCTTGTCGTTCATTTCGAGAAAACTGACGCCCTGGCGGACATAGAAATGCTGATTCATCCACTTGCGCCACTCGTCGTCGTCGACTCCGAAAGTCGTCTTCGAGCGCTGTTCCGGCGTGAGCACGGCGAGGAATTTTTCTGCCGCGTCGCGGACCGCATCCGTTGAAACCCCGGTGGAGCGAATCTTAAACAACCCCGGCTCCGCCTGCCCGTTCGCGGTAATTCCCTTGAACGGCTCCGCCAGCCCCTTGGTTTCCGCGTCGATCGACATGCGTTTGGCGCGTTCGGCAAAGGACTCGTTTTGCGAAACCAGCCGCACGGCCACCAGCGTCGTCAGCGACGCTAAAATCAACCCGATACGAACAGCTTTCGGCATACCAGAGAATGTATCACCAACTACGTTTGTTCGCGCGCGTGATTGAACTCGCAGCCCAGCAGGATGATGATACTCAACACGTACATCCACACCAGCAGCGCGAGCCCCGCGCCGACGCTGCCGTAAAGCACGTTGTAGTTGGCCACGTATCGCACATACCAGCCGAAGACCAACGTCGCGAACAGCCACAGTAGCGTCGCCAGAAGCGCGCCGGGCAAAACCTGCTGGAAGGATTGCTTGCGATTCGGACCCCAATGATAAATGAGCGCCGTCGCCAGCACGATCGACGCCGACGCAAGCAGGAATCGCAAGATCTGTCCCGCCAGAAGAACCCATCCCCCGAGTTCGGGAGCATTGGGACGAAGCCAATCCACTAAATCGCGCTCGCCGCGTTTGCCGAAAACGATCAGCGCGGACGCCGCGATCACCGGCAGCGCCGAAGTAAACACCAGCATGATGGCGATGCCCCGCTCTTTCAGAAACGACCGCCCCTGGGGGATGTGATAGACCGCCCGGAATCCTTCCAGCATGCTCATCATCGCGCCCGACGCCGCCCAGCCCGCCAGCACGATCGCCGCCACCAGCAGGTAACGCGGATGTTCGCCATGCACCACGAACAATGTGCGCACCACGTCCTCCGTCCCCGGCGGGACCACGTCGTACAGCAGCCGTGCGACGGTGCGCGACACGGCTTCCGCCCGGGCCTGCACCAGCACCGCGGCCAGCGTCGTCAGCACGGGGAAAAACGAAAGCAGCGCCGAATAAGCCGCGCCTTTCGCGATCCCCAGGCAGCCGTCCTTATACAGGCCGATGGACGACGCCCGCAGCAGGCTCCATAAATAGGACCAGAAGCTCGGCTGCATCAAATACAGCTTCGGCTCGGCGCCTTTGTGGTAGGCGGGGATCATCCGTTTTATCCTTTTATATTGAAACGCATTCAGGCCCCCGTTACGACCCCTCTGCTCGCAGCCGTCATTTTCGCCCTGAATATTTATGTCTGTTGGGGATTATTCGGCATCGAATATCTGCGCCACATGGGGTCGATTGAAGGATCATTTATCGGCCTCGCACGCTATGCAGGGCAGCATTGGGGCGATCTGCGCTGGTTTCCTCTCTGGCATCTCGGGATGCCCTATGCGAATGTTTATCCCCCGCTGCTTTCCTGGGAAGTGGCGGGATTCGCGCGGCTGAGCGGATTTTCGATCGCGCACGCATTTCATTGGGTCACGGCGATCACCTACTGCCTGGGACCGGTCGCCGTCTTCGCCCTGACCTTGCGGCTTACGAAATCGCCCCGGACCGCCTTCGCCGCAGGAGCCATTGATTCGTTCGTCTCGTGGTCTGCGTGGCTGATTCCGGCCGTCCGCATCGACCTCGGCAGCCCGCTCGATCCGCGCAGGCTGCAGGCACTGGTG
Organism: Terriglobia bacterium; assembly: GCA_020073325.1. Lineage (GTDB taxonomy): Bacteria > Acidobacteriota > Terriglobia > Bryobacterales > Bryobacteraceae > Palsa-187. The sequence continues at coordinate 6,893 of JAIQFJ010000151.1, forward strand.
TTTTACGGAGAGGGACCTCATGTCGCGTCGATGACCGTCTTGCCTCTCGCGCTGCTGTGTTGGGATTTCGCGATGAAGCGCCGCAGCCCTCCGGCGATCGCGCTCGCGGCAATCGCCACCGCCGCCACCGTCTTGACGAGCTGGCTCGGCGGTTTCGCCCTGGCGATGATGATCGCCGCCTACGCGCTGGCGCGTCTTCCGGCGCTCCGCGATCTTTGGGTGATGGCGGCGATCGCGGTGTCGGCCTATTTCCTGGCGATGCCGTTCGTCACTCCGTCGATCATCGCCGCGACGCAGCTCAATTCGAAAACGCTCGGCGGCGATTTCACCGCGAGCTACCTGACGCTGCCGAAATGGGCAGTGTGCGTCGCCATCGGGCTGGTCGGCCTGAAGTTCGCGATTCGCAAACTCGACAGCGTGGTGCAATTCGCGATCGCATTCGCGTTTCTTCTCGCGGCGATCGTCTTCCCCTTCGCCTGGTTCAATATTTCCGCGGTGCCGCAACCCATCCGCTATCATCTGGAACTCGAGATGGCGCTTTCGCTGCTCGCCGCGATCGGCGGAAACGCGCTGCTTCGGAACCGGCCTCGCGCGGCGACGATCGCGCTTGCGGCGCTGTGCGTCGCCCTGATCGTTCCCGTGAAGGCATCGCGCCGCTATGCCCGCAACGATTTGATCCGCCCCATCGACATCCAATCGACCACCGAATGGAAAACCGCGCAATGGGTGAATCGCGAATGGAGCGGCGAACGAATCATGATGCCCGGGTCCACCGGATTCTGGCTCACCGCCTTCAGCGACGTGCCTCTTCTGAATGGCGGCCCCGAGCAGGGCGTGATCGACCAGATGGCCCGTGTCGCGGATTACATCATCTTCTTCGGACCGCCTCGCTCCGGCGATGTTTCGGCGCTGTGGCTGAAAGCCCTGGGAGTGCAGGCGGTCGGCGTGAGCCTGCCCGGAAGCGGCGAATTCTACAAGCCTTTCGTCGATCCGCATCAGTTCGATGCGCTGCTCCAGCCTATCATTCGCACCAGCACGGACGTCATCTTCCGCGTCGGCGCACCGCACACATCGCTTGCGCGCGTCGTTCCGGCTGCCGCGCTGGTTTCCCGCACGCCGAAACACGGGCTCGATGTCGATCCTCTGCGTGCCTACGTCGCGGCGCTGGACGATCCGTCGATGCCTCGCGCCGCGTTGCGATGGAACAACCTGCACTCCGCGCACATCACAGCCGATCTCGGAGCCGGGCAGGTGATCTCGGTTCAACAGGCCTGGCATCCCGGCTGGCACGCCGATTCGGGCGGGACGATGCTGCCGGTCAGGCGAGATCAGATTGGACAAATGTATCTCGACCCCGGCCGGACCGGGCAGATCGACATTGATCTGGTCTTCGACGGCGACACGGAGATGAAGTTTGCGCGCGCGGCCAGCATCGGCTGCGCGTTGATCCTCGCCGCCGCGTCGCTAGGCAGTTTGTTCGCGGCGAAAAAACCGGGCCGGTAGAAAGAACAACAGCACGAGCACGACGGCCGCGATCGCGCTGAGGTAACGGCACGCGCGCAGTTCGACTCCGCCGTCATAGTTCAATTCGATCTCGCAGGGGCCCGCCGAACCCGGCTCCAGCCACATCAATCCCAGGCCGTCGCGTTCGATCTTCGCAGCCCGGCCATTGATCCTCGCATGCCAGCCGCGGTGTTCGGAAACCTGGATCGAGATCGCCTGATCCGCCGCGATCGTGGCGTGGATCCGGATCCGATTGCGGCCCATCCAGTTGAAATCGGCGACCGGAAGAGCCGGATCGTCCAGCGCCGCATCATAGCGCTCGAGCGATGCGACATCGTCCGGGCCCGACGGCATGCGTCCAATCACGGCGGACTTCGGGATGACATGCGCCAGCGATGCGCTCCGCTGCGGGATGCGGTAAACCGTCACGCCGCCGTCGCTCATCAGCACGGGCAATCTTCCGTCGAATTTGGCGGGATGCGCGAAAGGCTTCCAGAATTCCTCGCTCTGCGGGCTCGATACGGCAATCGCGCCCGCACCGAACGCTTTGGCCCACGCGAGCGAATAACGGGCATCCTGATCGACGTTCTCGCTGCTTTTATAGATCGCCGCCAGGCCGCGCTCCTGACTCTTGTTGAACGGCATGCTCCACGATTCGCCGCCCACCTGCGAAACTGGAGCGAACGCGTCGGCCCATTGCGCGATCGAACCCGGCAGCATCACCCGGACTCCTGGAAGATTTCGATCGATCCAGATGGCGACACGATATTCGATCGATTCCGTGGGTCCATGCCAGGCGGTGAGCGCCCGGGCATAGTTACGGTGGTACAAGACCTGCTCCCCCGCCATCGCGACCAGCAAGAAAACGAACGTGCGCCGCAGCAGCACGGGCCACCGCTCGATCCAGATTCGCCCGCTGAACGCGAGGACGAGAGCGACGGCGAATTCCATCTCAATCCGGTAGCGCGAGGGCTGGGGGACGAACTGTCGATGAAAGTAGAAAGCGATCAGCGGAATGCTGCATGACAGATAGGCGAACAGCGCGAGCAATCGCGTTCTCCAATCCGGCGTCCAGCGCCTGAGGAGGGTCCACACGGCCGCCCATCCGAAGGCAACCAGGGCGAGCGCAGTCAGTGAACCCGCGGTGAATCCCGGCTCATCGTGCTCGGGCTGGCTCGATCGCATGGCCCACAAAAGGCTCGGGGGAAGAAATGCGGCGCAAAGCGAATACGCCAGGACGCCGATCGCCAACACCACCCTCAGATTCGGCCACAACTTTTTGCGTCCCGACGCGAACAGAACGCAGATCGCGGCAATCGCGCTGGTGGTAACGCCGAAGGCGCTGGAGAGGCTGGCGACGGAGATCGACAGCGCCGCGGCCGCGTACCAGGCTGCTCTTCTGGATTGGAACGCCTGCCACAGGAAGACAATCGTGACCGGCAGACAGGCGAGCGCGATCAGGTGCGGCGTCTCGTCCCAAACGAAAATCAGCAGCATCCGGCGTGCATCCCAGATGCCTCGCCACGTCGTGTTCGGATCGGGAACAAGCCATTGCGTGGGCGCGATGAACGTGTAAATCATCGCGGCGACGAAACTGTAGCCGGGCATCCGCGTGATCCGCCATGCCGCCCAAAACAGCGCGAGCGGAACCAGGCAGTAAACCACCGCCGAGATTTGATGAAAAGCCACAATGGGAGCCACGCCGCCCCACTTCGACCACAGCTTCACGAGCGCCGGCGCCAGCGGCGCGTACGTGAATTCGAACGGCATTCCTCCGCTCCAGTAGGGCCACCATGTGGGATGCAGCCAGCTTCCTTCTGCACGCTCCGCCAGCGCGATCCAGAAACCGTGCATCGAATTCATATACGCCGCCGGCGACTTGAACAGCGGCAGGCAGATATACAGGTTCGTTGCAAGAATGATCGCCGCGAAAAGAATCGCGGTCAGGAATTGCTGTGTTGCAACGCGGCGGTTGGCAGCATCGGGCACGGTTTTGTAGGAGTAGCTCCCCGTCATCATACGCTATCGCTGAAAAATCGTCGACGATCCGGATTCCCTCGTGGTATTCTGAAAAAGTCTTGGTAGAGGAGCGGGGGCCACAAGTAGCCCGACGCGCAATTCCGGCGAGTCCGGAGCGTTGAGCAAAAAGGGCAGCCTCGCCGAAATCGAAGCGCTGGACTCGTAGCGTTCCGGTTGGTGGACAAGGCTAACACCTATCCACTGTCATCTGGAGATTTTCCAGATGGAGCGCTATCGAGGAAGCCCCGCCTTCTTCTTTCTCGCTCCATCTCAACATTTTTATGAATGTTTTCGAGCTCACGCGAGCGCTGATCGATATTGATTCCGTTACTCCCAACGAGGAAAACGTCGGCAACTTTCTGTTTGACTACCTCTCGAAACTGCCCGGCGCCGAGGTCGAGCGCATGGACGTCGAGCCCCATCGTTTCAACGTTTTCGCGCACTGGGGCACGCCGGTCGTCACGCTTTCGACGCACATCGATACCGTGCCTCCCTTCTTTGCATCGCGCGAAGACGACCAGTTCATCTGGGGCCGCGGCGCGTGCGACACAAAAGGGATTATCGCGTCGATGATCTTCGCCGCCGAAGCTCTACTGCGCGACGGCGTGAAAAACTTCGGCCTGCTTTTCGTCGTTGGCGAGGAGCGCAACAGCGCCGGAGCCTACGCCGCCGCCAAACAGCCGCGCGGCAGCCGCTTTCTCATCAACGGCGAGCCCACCGAATCGAAGCTCGCCCTGGGATCGAAAGGCGCACTGCGTTTCGAAGTGACCGCGCACGGAAAAATGGCGCATTCGGCCTATCCGCATCTGGGCGAATCGGCGATCGAAAAGCTGCTCGATGTTTTGCAGCGCATCCGCACCATGCCGCTGCCGCATGACGACCTGTTCGGCCCCGCCACCGTCAACATCGGCACGATTCAAGGCGGCCGCGCCCCGAACGTGATTCCCGATCACGCCAAGGCAGAAATTTTCTTTCGCCTGGTCGACGACGGATCGGCGATCCGCGCCGCAATGCCCGCCATCGCGAACGAGCAGGCCGAGATTCATGAAGTGCTCTGCCTGCCCGCGATGCGTTTCGGACATCTCGACGGCTTCGAGACCAGCGTCGTCTCCTACGCCACCGATATCCCGACCTTCGCGGGCGCATGGGGCCAGCCGTTCCTGTTCGGCCCCGGCAGCATCCACGTGGCGCACACCGCCGAAGAACACATCTCGAAAGCCGAGATGCTCGGCGCGATTCGGATTTATCAACAAATGGTGAGGCAACTGTTAACACGATGAACGAGCGAATCCCTGTTGGTGTTTTGGGCGCGACCGGAATGGTCGGCCAGGAATTTGTCAGTTTTCTGCGCGACCACCCGTGGTTCGATCTGACCTGGCTCGGCGCCAGCGATCGATCCGCGGGCAAGCGTTATCGCGAAGCGACCACGTGGCGTCTCGGCGGCGCTATTCCGGCGTATGTCGCCGATATCGTCGTCTCCGAATGCAAGCCCGGCGACGGCGTCCCGAAGCTCCTCTTCTCCGCCATGGACGCCGGAGTCGCCACCGATATCGAGCGCGCCATGGCCGGCGCCGGCCACACCGTTGTTTCCAACTCGCGCAACCATCGCATGGAGGACGACGTTCCGCTGCTGGTGCCCGAAATCAATCCCGACCATCTTCGTCTCGTCCGCGAGCAGCGCAGGAAGCGCGGCTGGAGCGGGCAGATCGTCACCAACCCCAATTGCTCGACCATCGTCATGGTGATGGCGCTCGCGCCGCTGAAGCAGTTCGGCATCCGCAAGATCATCGTCACGACCATGCAGGCGATCTCCGGCGCGGGCTATCCCGGTGTCGCCTCGATGGACATCAACGCCAACGTGATCCCCTACATCGGCATGGAAGAAGAAAAGATGCAAAGCGAGACGCAGAAGATCCTCGGCGATTTCGCAACCACGAAGATACAGCCGCTGGCCGCCGCGGTCAGCGCATCCTGCAATCGCGTCCCCGTGGTCGATGGCCACACGATGGCCGTTTCGGTCGAATTGGAAAAGAAGGCAACCGAGGCCGAAATCCTTGGCGCGATCCTCGGCTTCCGCGGCATTCCGCAGCAGAAGGGCCTGCCGAGCGCGCCTCCTTGCCCCGTCATTTATATGGAAGAGCCGGATCGTCCGCAGCCGCGCCGCGACGTCGAGCGCGAAAACGGAATGGCCGTCTTCGTCGGACGCCTGCGCAAGTGCCCGGTGCTCGATTACAAATTCATCGCGATGGGCCATAACACGGTCCGCGGCGCAGCCGGCGCAGCCGTGCTCAACGCCGAATTGATGCAGGCGGAAGGACTGCTTTAGCCATGATTCCCTCCCTCATCAATCGCGAATCCCCTCCAACCCCCCCAGTCATGGCGGGGGTCAGCCCCGCAGAAAGAGACCGCTCATGATCGTCATGAAATTCGGCGGATCTTCCGTCGAATCGAGAGAAGCCATCGAACGCGTCGCCGGAATCGTGCGCGACCATCTTGCGCAGAATCCCGTCGTCGTCGTCTCCGCGATGGGCAAAACGACGAACAAGCTGCTGGCAATCGCCTCGGCTGCCGTGGCCGGCCAGCGTCAACGCGCGCTGGAACAGGTTGAGGCGCTGCGCAACTTCCATTGCCGCGAATCCTCGGATGTCGACGCCGAAATCGAATCGCATTTCAACGAACTCGGCGAACTCGTTCGCGGGCTTGCCGTCATGGGCGAACTGACTCCGCGAGCCACCGACGCGATTTCCGCTTTCGGCGAGCGTCTTTCCAGCATCATCGTGACCGCGCATTTCAACCGCGCCGGCCTGAAGGCGGTCCATCTCGACTCGCGCAAAGTCATTCTGACCGATCGCCGCCACACCCAGGCCGCGCCGATCTTCGCGGAAACGAACGCGCGTCTTACAGCGACGATTCCTCCGCTCGTGAAAGACCGTGTCGTCGTCATGGGAGGCTTCATCGCCTCCACTGAAGACGGCGTCACCTCGACGCTTGGCCGCGGCGGATCCGATTACACCGCCGCCATCGTCGGAGCCGGCATCGGCGCGAAAGAAATTCAAATCTGGACCGATGTCGACGGCATGCTCACCGCCGATCCTCGCATTCTTCCCGGCGGCTTTCGCGTCAAAACATGCAGCTTCGCCGAAGCAGCCGAGCTGGCTTACTTCGGATCGAAAGTCCTGCATCCCGCGACCGTTATTCCGGCCATCGAAAAAAATATCCCGGTGCGCATTCTCAATTCGCGCCGACCCGAAGTGGAAGGAACGCTCATCGTCGCCGAAGCTCCGCCGTGCGCCAATCCAATTCGATCCATCGCCTGCAAGCAGAACATCACGCTGGTCAACATCGTCTCCACGCGCATGCTGATGGCCCACGGCTTCCTGCGACGCATCTTCGAGATTTTCGACCGCTTCGAGACTCCGGTCGATATGCTGGCGACTTCGGAAGTCAGCGTCTCGCTCACCATCGACAGCACCGCCGCGCTGCCTGCCATCCGCGCCGAACTCGAAACGTTCGCCGAAGTTTCGGTCGAAGACAATCAGGCGATCGTGTGCCTTGTCGGCGACGCGATCCGCCAGAGTCCCGGCGTTTCCGCGCGTGTTTTCTCCGCGCTCGACGCGATCAACGTGCGCATGATTTCGCAAGGCGCGTCGGAGATCAACATCACGTTC
>JAIQFJ010000152.1 GCA_020073325.1 Terriglobia bacterium
TCGGGAACTTTCGGACTGCAAAGCACGCGCACCGACAATCCCAGCGTCCTGGGATTCCTCGACACCAACGACGCGCTCGGGTATACGGCCAGCGTCACGTGGCGCCAGGTCTTCACACCGCGCTTTTTCGGCAATACGACCTATCAATACAGCCGCATGTCCTCGCGCGTCACGCCGTTTTTTCAGAATCGGCAGAACGTTTCGGGCGATGCCGGGATCGGCGGCAATCTTCAGGACGCGCGCGATTGGGGTCCGCCGACGCTCACCTTCGCAAGCGGGATTACGCCGCTCACCGACGCGGGAGCGTCGTTTACGCGCAACCAGACCAGTGCGCTCAGCTATTCGATTTTCTGGGGCCGCGGGAGGCATAACGTTGAGGCGGGCATCGAATATCGACGCCAGGAATTCAACACGCTGGCGCAGCAGGATGCGCGCGGCACGTTCACCTTCACGGGCGCGACCACCGCCAACGATTTCGCCGGCTTTCTGCTGGGCGTGCCGGACACCAGTTCGATCGCCTACGGAAATGCCGACAAATATTTTCGCGCCTCTACGTATAACAGCTATTTGAACGACGACTGGCGCGTGAGCCCGGAACTGACCATCAACGCGGGCATCCGCTGGGAATACGGCTCGCCGATCACGGAGATTTACAACCGGCTGGTGAACCTGGATATCGCGCCGGGATTTTCCGCCGCCTCTCCGGTGGTGGCGACGAGCCCCACGGGCAGCGTCACGGGACAGCGTTATCCGACCTCCCTTCTCAATCCGGATCGCACCGGGATCGAACCGCGTGTGGGGTTGTCCTGGCGTCCGATCGCCGGATCGTCAATGGTGATTCGCGCGGGATACGGCGTCTACTACAACACGTCGGTGTATCAGAACATCGCGATGCAGATGGCGCAGCAGTCGCCGCTTTCGACCAGCCTCAGCGTTGCAAACAGCGTCGCGACGCCGCTCAGTCTCGCCAACGGATTTGTCACGTCGAGCGCAATCACGCCGACTCTGTTCGCCGTCGACCCGAATTTCCGCGTCGGCTACGCGCAGAACTGGCAGATGTCGGTGCAGCGCGATCTTCCCGGCGCGATGGTGATGACGGCGACGTACCTCGGCATCAAGGGAACGCGCGGCATCCAGGAATTTCTGCCGAACACGTATCCGACGCCGGCGATGAATCCGTGCGCGCTGTGCCCCAGCGGCTTTGTGTATCTGGCTTCGAACGGCAATTCGACGCGCGAGGCGGGACAGATTCAGTTGCGCCGCCGGCTCCATAACGGATTTACCGCGACCGTGCAGTACACGTACTCGAAAGCGATCGACGATGTTTCGGCGCTGGGCGGCTCTGCCACTGTCGCGACGGTGCAGACGGCCGGTCCGCAGGCAGCCTCGGCAACACCGGGCGCGGCGGCTTCCACCGGCTCGCCGAGCCGCCCGCCGACCATCGCGCAAAACTGGCTGGACCTCGACGCCGAGCGCGGTCTTTCGAATTTCGATCAACGGCATTTGCTGAACGTGCAGGCGCAATACACCACGGGCATGGGGATCCGCGGCGGAACTCTGCTGAGCGGGTGGCGCGGCGCTCTCTTTAAAGAATGGACCGTCACCAGCGTCATCAGCGCAGGCAGCGGGTTCCCGCTGACGCCCGTCTATCTCGCAGCGGTGCCCGGCACCGGCGTGACCGGATCGATCCGTCCCGACTATACCGGGGCGTCGCTCTACTCCGCACCGTCGGGCACTTTTCTGAATCCGGCGGCCTACAACGCTCCGCCGGCCGGGCAGTGGGGCAACGCCGGGCGCAATTCGATCATCGGGCCGGGGCAATTTACCTTGAGCGGATCGCTTTCGCGAACGTTCCGGCTCAGCGACCGCTTCAATCTCGACGCCCGGGTGGACGCGACGAATCTGCTGAATCACGTCACCTATCCGAGCTGGAATACCATCATCAATAATCCCGCGCAATTCGGGCTACCGAGTTCCGCGAATCCGATGCGCAGCCTGCAGACGACGATCCGGGTGAGGTTCTAACGATGACTTGGCCGCGAATGGACGCGAATGGACGCAAATTTCTGATTGGGCTGATTTCGTGCGCTCTCGCGCTCGGGCAGCAGCCGAACGATACCGCGACGTTCAAGACCACGACGCAGCTTGTGGTCGAAACGGTCAGCGTGAAGGACAAGAGCGGAAAGCCCGTCGAAGGACTTACGGCGAAAGATTTCACCATCACCGAGGACGGCGTCGCGCAGACCATCAAGTTCTTCGAGTATCAGAAATTTGAAGAAGCCGCCGAAAAGCCCGCGCCGCCCGTTGCGCGGATGATCGAGCCGCTGAAGAAGCTCCCCTTCAGCCAGATTTCGCCCGAACCTCCGGGCAGCATCAAGTATCGCGACCGGCGATTGCTCGCGATGTATTTCGACCTCACCGCGATGCCGGTGCCCGATCAGCTGCGGGCGCTGGATGCGGGGAAGAAATTTATCCGCACGCAGATGACGCAGGCCGACCTGATGGCGATCATGATTTACTCCGGTGCGGCGGTGCAGATCGCGCAGGATTTCACCGACGATCGCGACCGGCTCTTGTCGATTCTCGAAACCATGATCGTCGGCGAGGATGAAAACGCCGACACGAGCAACGACGCAAGCACCGCCGACACGGGCGCGGCTTTCGGTCAGGACGATTCCGAATTCAACATCTTCAACACCGATCGCCAGCTTGCGGCGCTGCAAACCGCGGCGACGATGCTCGGCCGGCTGAACGAGAAAAAATCGCTGGTCTATTTCGCCAGCGGATTGCGCCTCAACGGCACCGACAATCAGGCGCAGCTTCACGCGACCATCAATGCCGCGGTCCGCGCCGGCGTTTCGTTTTTCCCGATCGACGCGCGCGGCCTGATGGCGCAGGCTCCGCTGGGCGATGCGACACGCGGATCGCCGGGCGGGCTGGCGATGTACACGGGCGCATCGGCCAACGCGTCGTTGACGAATTTCCAGCGGTCGCAGGATACGCTGTGGGCGCTGGCGTCCGATACGGGCGGCAAAGCGCTGCTCGATTACAACGATCTGGGCAAAGGAATCGTCGAGGCGCAGCACTCGATCACCAGCTACTACATCATCGGTTACTACACCAGCAACGAGACGCTCAACGGAAAATTCCGCCGCATCAAGGTCGCGCTGAACAATACTCTTTCGGCGTCGCTCGATTACCGGCAGGGGTATTTTGCAGGGAAAGTTTTCGCGAAATTCACGACCGCCGATAAGGAACGGCAGCTCGAAGAGGCGCTGATGCTGGGCGATCCGGTGACGGAGCTGACCATCGCGATGGAGGTCAACTATTTCCAGTTGAACCGCGCCGAATATTTCGTGCCGGTCGCCGTGAAGATTCCAGGGAGCGAACTTGCGCTGGCGCGCCGCGGAGGCGCCGAGCACACGCTGATCGATTTCATCGGCGAGATCAAAGACGAATACGGCTCGACCATCAGCAACGTCCGCGACAAGATCGACATCAAATTGAGCGGCGAGACGGCGGCACAACTCACCAAGCGGCCGATTCAATACGACACCGGCTTCACGCTGCTGCCTGGAAAATACGCGATCAAGTTTCTGGCGCGCGACGCCGAGACGGGACGCATCGGCACCTATCAGGCGAACTTCGTCATTCCAAATTTAATGAAGGAAGACAAGCGCGTGCCGATCAGCTCGGTGGTGCTCGGGAGTCAGAAGATCGACCTGAGCGACGCGCTGTACACAGTAAAAAAGAACGCCGAGCTGAACGTGAATCCGCTGGTGATCGAGGGGCAGAAGCTGATCCCGAGCGTGACGCGCGTGTTCAGCCGGAATCGCGACATGTTCGTCTACCTGCAAGCCTACGAACGCGCGGCGCAGTCGACCCAGCCGCTGGTCGGCTTTGTCACGTTTTATCAAGGACAGGAGAAATTTTACGAGACCGTCCCGACCGCCGTCACTGACGGCATGGACGCGAAATCGAAAGCCGTGCCGCTGCGGTTCACCGTGCCGCTTGGGAAACTCGCGCCGGGCGAGTACACATGCCAGGTCACCGTGCTTGATCCGACCAATCAGAAAGCCGCGTTCTGGCGGAGTCCGGTGATGGTCGTGCCATAGCGCGCACTTCAGACCTTGGTCGATCTCCAGGCCGGTCCGGAATATCGTTTTCGTACGACACTCGCATAGATCGCGGCGAGCAGCGCGAGTGTCCCCAGCAGGGTCCATCCCGCCAGTTGATTCGGCGGCATCACCAGGATCACCACGATGAACGCAGCGTAAACCACGGCGATCCAGTTCAACGCCGCGCCGTAGCGGCCGAGCGACCATTCCAATCCTTTCGCCCACACGGCTCGCGACCGCAGCCCGAGGCCGATCGGAATGACATAGGCCGAATACAAGGCCACCGTGCTCAGCGACGTCACCACCGGCACCGCCGCCGTCCAGATCATCGCGATCATCGACGCGATGACGATCGCCCAGATCGCAGGGCCGGGGGTCCCGAATCTTCGATTCACGCGTCGCAGCGTGGCCGATGCAGGTAGTCCATGATCGCGCGCCAGCGAAAAGACCGCGCGCGAGGCCGAGGTGATGCAGGAGAGTCCGCAGAACCACATAGCCATCGACGCGAACGCGGCCATCGCATTTCCAAATCGCGCCCCCAGCGACGTTTGCAGAATCGCGATCGCCGCGGGAATCTCGTTTCCGGCAGCGTCCTTCATGTGCAGAATTTCGCGCGGATCGCGAATCGCCAGCGTCAGCGCGAGGATCAGCAAATATCCGGTCACGCCGGCGACGGCCACCGACATCACGATTCCCCACGGAGCCCGCACGCGCGGATTTTCCGTCTCCTCCGCCATGTGCGCCGACGCATCGAAACCGGTGTACGTCCAGTGCGCCTGCAGCAGCCCGAGCAAGAACGCCCACCAGTAGGGAGATCGTCCGTTGCTCGAAAATCCGCGTGCGAGATAACCGACCGGCTCAAGCGGCGCCAGCCAGAAGACCGCCGCCACCAGAGCGATCACGCCGACGATGTGGACGGTGACGCTGAGGTCGTTCAGAATCGCGACGAGGCGAATCCCGAAGTGATTCAGCACTCCCTGATTGATCAGGATGAACGCGAACATCAGATAAAGGTGTGCGGGCGTCGACGACAGGCCGAGAAACGGCAGAATGAATTGCGCGCAGGAATAATTGATCCCCGCCTGCGCGGCGATCAGCCCGACGATGTTCAGCATCGCGACGAACCAACCGACGGCAGGGCCGATAGCCGGTCCGCCGAGGTCGGCCGCCCAGTGATACATCGCGCCCGAGGTCGGGTAGGCCGAACACAGCTCCGCCATGCTGGCCGCGATGATCAGCATGAAGAGCGTCGCCACCGGCCACCCGAGCGTCATCTCCAGCGGACCGCCCATCTCAAACCCGTAGCCGTACAGCGTTACTGCTCCGGTGAGAATCGAAATGATCGAAAACGAGATCGCGAAATTCGAGAACCCTCCCATGTTGCGGAAGAGTTCCTGTACGTAGCCGAACCGCTCCAGTCCATTCTTCGAATCGGGCATGAGTCCGCAGTATATTCTGTTTACGATGGATCTTAAGACGCTGCTCGCGAAGGCGACGCCCGCGCGCAGCGGCGACGAACTCGCGGGAATTGCGGCCGCTTCGGCCGAGGAACGCGTCCGCGCGCAGATGCAGCTCGCCGACGTTCCGCTCAAGCGGTTTCTGGCCGAGCCGGTCATCGATTACGACTCCGATGAAGTGACGCGCCTCATCTGCGACTCGCATGATGCTCAAGCCTTCGCACCCATCGCGTCGCTCACCGTCGGCGAATTTCGCGAGTGGCTGCTGGATGACGAAACCACGGGCGAGTCGCTAGCCGCCGTGTCGCCCGGCGTGACGCCTGAAATGGCCGCCGCCGTTTCGAAGGTCATGCGCGTGCAGGACCTGATCACGGTGGCCGCGAAAATTCGGGTCGTGACTCGATTCCGCGACACGATCGGCCTTCCGGGCCGCCTTTCGACGCGCCTTCAGCCGAATCATCCCACCGACGATCCGCGGGGAATCGCGGCCAGCATCGTCGACGGATTGCTGTACGCAAGCGGCGACGCCGTCATCGGGGTCAATCCGGCGGCCGACGATCTGGCGACCATCGAAACTCTGCTTCATATGCTCGACCGCATTCGCGCCGCGCTCGACATCCCGACGCAGACTTGTGTTCTGGCTCACGTCACGACGCAAATGGACGCGATACGGCGCGGCGCTCCGGTGGATCTGGTGTTTCAATCGATCGCCGGAACCGAGGCCGCAAATCGGGCGTTCGGGATCAATCTCGCGCTGCTCGACGAAGCTCACGCCGCCGCGCGCGAACTGAGTCGCGGAGAAAATATCATGTATTTCGAGACGGGCCAAGGCAGCGCGCTTTCCGCCAACGCCCATCATGGCGTGGATCAGCAGACATGCGAGGCTAGGGCCTACGCTGTGGCTCGCCGCTATCGGCCGTTGCTGGTGAATACGGTGGTCGGGTTTATCGGTCCCGAATATCTCTTCGACGGCAAGCAGATCGCGCGCGCGGGACTGGAGGATCACTTCTGCGGCAAGCTGCTCGGCCTTCCCATGGGCTGCGACATCTGCTACACAAATCACGCCGAGGCCGATCAGGACGACATGGATGCATTGCTGACGATGCTCGGCGTGGCCGGCTGCAATTACATCATGGGCGTCCCTGGCGCAGACGACATCATGCTCAACTACCAGAGCACGTCGTTTCACGATGCGCTTTATCTGCGTTCTTTGCTGAGGCTCCGGCCGGCTCCCGAATTCGAAGCGTGGCTCGAGCGCGTCGGAGTTCCTGGCAAGCATCTGCCGCCGGCCTTCGAGAAAGCGCTGCAGCTCGCATGACGCTGATTCGCGATCCCTGGACCCAGCTTCGTGACCTAACCACGGCCCGCATCGCCCTGGGCCGCGCGGGCCACAGCATCCCGACCGCAGAACTGCTCGCGTTTCAGCTCGCGCACGCAAAGGCTCGCGACGCGGTTCGTCATCCTTTCGATGCGCGCGCGTTCGACGGGGTTTTTCTGAAAACCGCGGCTCGCGATCGCGCGACGTATTTGCGCCGGCCGGACTTGGGGCGCCGGCTCGACCCCGCATCCGCGCAGTTGCTCTCGCGCGGAGACTACGACGCCGTGCTCATCGTCGCCGATGGATTGTCCGCCACCGCCGTACATCGACAGGCGCCGACTCTTCTGACGGAACTCCGCCGCGAACTCGAAGGCTGGACGTTCGCACCACTCTGCATCGTCGAGCAAGCCCGCGTGGCGATCGGCGACGACATCGGGGAACGGCTCAACGCGAGGCTCGCCGTGGTGCTGATCGGCGAGCGTCCCGGCCTCAGTGCGCCCGATAGCCTGGGCGCTTATCTGACATGGAGCCCGCGCATCGGGAGGACCGACGCTGAGCGGAATTGCGTGTCGAACATCCGTCCCGAAGGACTTGATCCGGTGCTCGCTGCAAAGCGCATCGCGCAACTGATGCGGGTCGCGCGCGATCGTCAACTGACCGGCGTGGTCAATCCGTCGAACGTATTGCCCGGCACTACCGCTTGAACGCCGCAACGCGCACTCCCGCGGGCAGCACCGCCTTGGCGAGATCCAGATCGTCCTTCGCGACCGGGACCGCGATCGTTACCGTCGCCGGAGCCGACGGATAATTCTGGCTGATCGCGAGCCGCAGTGCGCCGCCCGAATAGGTCAGCGTCCGCGACGCGTCGGCAAACGAACGCAGCAGCGCCGCTTTTTTCGGATCGTCGCAGGTGATCAGCGCCTCGCGAATCACTTTTGCGGCCGACGCGTACGTCACGACGCCCACCACGTTCGCCGCCCGCAGCCGCGCGTCCTTCGCGTCATCCTCCGGCACCTCGAGCCCCACGTACCGCGTCGTCACAGTGTCGCGCGAAATCGAAAAATCGATCAGCGGCGCGTACGTATCGAACAGCCGCTGCCCGCTCCCGAGCTTGTAGACCGTCCACCACTCGACCTCTTCCAACCCGCGCGACAGTACGATCACCTCGCTGTTGCGCGTCGCCGGATCGATTCCTTCCGCGGTAAACGAATACAGCGGCTTCTGCTTCAAATCGACGCCGAGCGGCCAGGCTTCTATTGTGGTCGACGCCTCCATGCCGATCTCATCGATCACCTGCCTGGTCTTCGTCGTCTTGCGCAGCACCAGCCGTTCGTCCAACGGGCGTCCGGGAATCGCGCTGCCCACCAGCTCATAAGCGACGTTCGTGATCTCGACGTTCTGCTCCCCATCCTTCACCGAATACGAAACCGACGATGGCGCGCTGGCCTGATACGGCTTTTTCGTCTGCCCAAAAATCCCCATCGACGCCGCGAGCGCGACGCCCACAACGAGTCTCCGATTCATGTTGTTATTTTGACGCGAACGGAGCCATCAGGTCGGCCGTCGTATAAACGCGTCCGTCCACGATCACGCGCTCCACGTTCGCCGCATCGTTGATCCTGGTCAGCGGATTCCCGCGCACAATCACGATGTCCGCCAGCTTCCCCGCCTCGATCGAGCCCAGGTCTTTCCCGTAACCCAAGGCCTGCGCCGCATGCAGCGTCATCGTTTGCAGCGCCTGCCACGGCTCAAAGCCGAACTTCACTTCGGCGCGCAATCCCAAATGATTCAGGATCGACAATCCGGCGAGCGGCGAGTCCGTTCCCAGAATCACCGTGCCTTTTGCGCGCGACACCGCCAGGATCGTCTCCTCTTCTTTTCGGAGCGCGTCCATCTGTGCATTCGATGCGATCGCCCGATCCCTCGCCGCCACCATCGACGCCTGCTGCCAGGGCGTGTTCAGCGTCGCGATGCGCGTGTCGTCCAGGATCTTCGGATCCTCCGCATAGAGCGCAGCCGCCGCAAACGGAGTGGAGATGATGAATTCATTCGCCGCCGCGAACAGCGTCCGCACATCGCCGTACGTCACGTTGGTTTGCGACCGCGTGTAGGAATATCCCCATCGCGACGTCGCGCTGACGTGCGACATTCCGTCCATTCCGTACATCAGCCCCGGCATTCCGTAGTGCGACGCGATCCGCACGCCCATTTTCTGGTGCGCGAACTTCATCACCTGGAGCTGCTGCTCATGCGGCAGCCGCACGTAAGTCTTGAGATTGTCGTATTCGAGCGCTTGCGCTCGCGCGAGTTCCATTTCCATCGCCTTTTCGCTGGTGATGAAATGATCCGTGCCGTAGTAGCTCCGTTCTCCGTCGATAATTTCACCAGACGCGAAATAGCGCGGACCGACGCGCGCGCCCGATGCAAACGACTCCTTCGTTTCCATTTGTCCATAAGCCGACTCGCCTTGCGATTGCAGCGTCGTGAATCCATAAGCGAGCCAGATGCGCCCGGCGCGATCGCCGAACGAAGGCAATCCGCCGTAGCCGTGATTGTGCGCTTCCCAATATCCCGGCAGCACCGTGCGATCCGACGCGTCGATCACCTCGGCTCCGCGATGCTCGGCTTCGTTATGCGCCTCGATCTTCTGAATGCGCCGGCCCACCAGCGTGACATCGACATCCGTCCGCACCGCCGCCCCGGTTCCGTCCCACAAGCGGCCGGCGTGAATCACGATTTTCTTTTCCATCGGCGTCCGCGACCACGTCAGATCGAGCGGCACCGTTTCCGGCCTGCCCGATCCGTCGGCCGCGATTATCCGCAGCTTCCCGCCGGATAAATAGAGGATGCGCTTCCCGTCGGCGCTCCACGACGGTCCGTCGGTCATCTCGTCATTGATTGCGCGCGCTTCGCTCACCGGCATGCCGTTTTCATCCACCTGCCGCACCCACAAATAACCGTCCATCACGAACGCCATGCGCGATCCGTCCGGCGAATAGACCGGCCCGTCGACGCCGCGCGAGACGATCGACTTGTACGGCGCCGGCTCGGTAAACGTCATCTTGCCCGACGCCACGTCGACGGTCGCGATTTGATTCGTCCCTTCGCGGAATCGCCGCGTGTACGGCTTCAGCGCCGCCAGCGCGATCGTCTTTCCGTTCTTCGACCAGCTCGGCGCGCCCGGCTCGAACCCCGGACGAGCCACTTCCTTTACTTCGCCGCCGGCCAGATCCACCGTGTACGTCACGCCGTCCTGCGTCTGAAAGGCGAGCTTTTTTCCATCGGGCGACCATGCAGGATTCATCTCCGCCGAATCGTTCATCTTCGTCACGCGCTGCTCCGCTCGCGTCGCCAGGTCGAGAATGTAGATGTCCTCTGTCCCGGCCTTATCCGACGCAAACGCAATCTTCGTTCCGTCAGGCGACCACGCGGGCGAATTCTTATAAAATGTATCGTGCGTCAGTTGTTCCGGCTTCTTGCCGATCTCCATCAGCCAGAGCTGATTCAGCGCCTCGAACACCACCTGCTTGCCGTCCGGCGACAGCATCGGCGAGACGATTCCCTTTGCTTCGCGAGCCGCGGTCGTATCGAAATCGACTTGCCGCAGCTTGTACGCATCGCGATTCAACTCGATCTTCGCCTGGAACGGAATGGTTCGCGTCGCTCCGCCGATTGTCGAGTCGAAAATCTTGCCGTTCCCGGCATAGATCAATTCGTTGGCCGAAACCCACGCCGCCGGAAATGGAAACACATCGTCCGCCGACCCGGCCGGAGCGCCTGACACCATCAGCGTCGCTTTGTTTCCGGCGATTTCCGTGTATGCGATTCGCTTTCCGTCAGGAGCCCACGACGGCGAATCGAGCCGCGCGCCCGCCGGAGCCTTGATCACGCTCTTCACGCGACCCGACGCGTCCGTCGAAGAAATTCCCGCGGCGGTGACGAATGCGATCTCCGATCCATCGGGCGACCATGCCGGTTCGTACTCGTCCTCAGCTCCCTTGGTCCACTGCGTCAGCTTGCGCGATTCGACATCGACCACCCAAATGTCGTACGAGCCTTTCATCGCGCGATCCGAAGAGAACGCGATCTTCGTTCCATCCGGCGAAAACCGAGGCTCGCGATCGTCGCCGTGGCCTTCCGTGATCTGCCGCGCACCGCTGCCATCCGGCTTCATCACCCAAATATGAAATGTCCCGCCCTTGAAGGATTGAAACGCGATCAGCCCACCCTTGGGCGACCAGTCCGGACGCGCCGGCTCCAGAAACGGATCGGTCAGCCGTTTGGCCGCTCCCCCTCCGACAGGGAGCGACCACAGGGTCTCCTGCAAATCCATCACGATCGTCTTGCGGTCCGGAGAGAGCGTCAGGCTGACGTTCGTGCCCTCGCTGATCGTGACGATTTTGGGCGCAGCGATCAGCGAAAACGGAGCAAGCAGGAATACGAGTACGCGATGCATGGACGGTTATTATACACGTCGAATTTGACCGCTCAGCGGTGCGCGGCAGAAGATACAATCAAGTTTCATGAACGTCATCATCACCGGCGCGGCTGGCGGCCTCGGCACCGCCGTCGCCTCCGCATTCACTGCCGCCGGAGCCACCGTGATCGGAGTCGAACGCGAATGGCGCGGAACTCCCTCGTTCGTCGCCGTCGCCGCCGACCTTACCACCGCCGACGGCTGCGACAAAATGATCGCAGAAGCCCGCAAGCACGGACGCATCGACGCGCTGATCCACACTGTCGGAGGCTTCGGCGGCGGCGCTTCCGTTTCGGAAACCACCGACCAGTCCTGGGACTCGATGCTGCACATCAATCTGCGCGTCGCGTTTCTCACGCTGCGCGCCGTGCTGAAGCCGATGACCGCCGCGAAATACGGACGCATTGTTGCCATCGGCTCACGCGCCGCGGTCGATCCGATCCCCAACTTCGCGGCGTACTCTGTCGCCAAAGCGGCGCTGGTCGCGCTGATCAAGAACGTGGCCGCGGAGACCAAAGACCTTGGCATCACTGCCAACGCGGTCCTGCCCAGCACCATCGACACTCCTGCGAATCGCAAAGCGATGCCCAATGCCGATTTTTCAAAATGGGTGACGCCCGAATCGATCGCGGATCTTCTGGTCTGGCTTGCATCTGAAAAATGCGCCGACGTCAGCGGCGCGGTCATCCCCATCTACGGAAGGGCCTGAATGAAAAAACTCACCGACTCGGAAATCTCGGCCGCGATCGCCGGCCTCCCCGGCTGGACGGTCAAAGACGAAAAGCTCCATCACCAATACAAATTCCCGGACTTTCCCCACGCCATCGGCTTCATGACCATCGCGGCGCCGTCGATCGAAAAAATGAATCACCACCCGGAATGGTTCAACGTGTATAACAAGGTCGTCGTCGACCTGACGACGCACGATGCCGGCGGCATCACACAGCGCGACGTCGAACTCGCCAAACTCCTCGATTCGATCGCCGCAAAACTCTCATGATTCCGGAAAGACTCAGCATCCGCCGCTTCCTCCGGTCGCGGTTCACGCGAAACGAACCGCGACCGCAGGGAGCGGCCAATCGTCCCAGGCGCCAACTGCTCCTCCTAACGGCGCTCGCCGCTTCAACCTGCGCCCAATCCTTTAGTGGATCCCCCGCCCTCGACGACACCGTCAATCAGGCCGTCAAAGACCAGCTCATCCCCGGAGCCGTCCTCATCGTGGGACACGACGGAAAGATTCTGCATCGCAAAGCCTACGGCAGCCGCGCCCTGGTCCCCACGCGCGAGGCGATGACCGTCGACACCATCTTCGACGCGGCGTCGCTCACGAAAGTCATCGCGACCACCTCCGCCGTCATGAAGCTTTTCGAGGAAGGCAAAATCCGGATCGCCGATCCCGTCAACGTTTATCTCCCCGACTTTCAGAACGGCAAGAGCGAGATCACCATTCGCGACCTGATGACGCATTTTTCCGGGCTACGCCCCGACCTCGACCTGGAGCCCGCCTGGACCGGCTACGACATCGGCATCGGCCGCGCCCTGGCCGAAAAATCCACGGCGCCGCCGGGGGCGCGCTTCGTCTATAGCGACATCAATTTCGAACTCATGGGCGAAATCGTGCATCGTCTCAGCGGCAAAACACTAGACCAATTCACGCACGACGAGATCTTCGAGCCGCTGGCGATGCATGAGACGATGTTCAAGCCTCCGGCATCGCTGCGCTCGCGCATCGCTCCCACCGAACTCGATCCTGCGACGAATCGGCCCTTCCGCGGCGTCGTTCACGATCCCACCGCGCGCTACATGGGCGGGGTCGCCGGACATGCTGGACTCTTCACCACCGCGGACGACCTCGCAAAATTCGCGACGATGATGCTCGGCGAAGGTAAACAGATTTTCTCGCCGCTCACGATTAAAAGATTCACGAGTCCGAACACCCCGCCCGATCAGCCGATTTTGCGCGGGCTCGGCTGGGACATCGATTCGAGCTATTCTTCCAACCGCGGCGAGCTTTTCCCCATCGGCAGCTTCGGCCATACCGGCTTCACGGGAACCTCTGTTTGGATTGATCCTTCGACCAAATCGTTCGTCATTCTTCTGACCAACTCCGTCCATCCGCATCGCGGAAAAAATCTCAGCGCGTTCCGCTCGAAAGTCGCGACCATCGCGGCCGCCACAATCGGAGTCGACGCGCCGGGGGTCAGCGTCGTCAGCTACAACGAGGGGTTGCGACGCATGATTGTGCCCAATCACACGACCCTCACCGGGCTCGACGTTCTCGAACAGGAAAAATTTGCGGCGTTGAAGGGTAAGCGCGTCGGCCTCATCACGAATCATACCGGTATCGACCGCGCCGGCCGCCGGAATATCGACGCCATGATCGCCGCCGGCGTCCGCCTGACCACGCTTTTTTCCCCGGAACACGGCATCACTGGGAAAGAGGATCGCCAGGACGTCGCCGATACAAAAGACACCGTTACCGGACTGCCCATCTGGAGCCTCCACTACAACGGCCGTTATCGCATGACGCCGGAAATGCTGCACGACGTCGACACGCTGGTGTTCGACATCCAGGACGCCGGCTCGCGTTTCTATACTTACTCCTGCACCCTGCTCTACGCGCTGGAGGAAGCGGGCAAATCCAAAGTGCCGTTCTATGTTCTGGACCGCCCCAACCCGGTGACCGGCACGCACGTCGAAGGCCCGCTGC
>JAIQFJ010000153.1 GCA_020073325.1 Terriglobia bacterium
GATACGCGGTCCGACGCCGGCCACACCGGACTCGAACTCCGCGAGCAGGGCTTGCGCCCAGCCCTCGGTCGGAAAACTGTGATCTTCGCCGAGAACGACAATTGGGGCCGCAGCGGCGCGAATCGCCGCTGCGCGAGCCTTGCCGATGTCCTCGGAAACGGCGGTGTGCACGACGCGGAATCCGGCAAAGCATGTGGGCGGCTCGATGGCGAGCGGCATATCGCCGATGCCGAGAACGATCTCCATCTGATCCGCGCATACAAGTGTGCTCAGGCGGCGGATCACTTTTTTAACACTGACGCCCCCGTTCAGGCTGAGCAGAATCACCGACAGTCGCGGTGTGTTCACGTCTGTTGAGTTTAGCGCGTCACGCCATCCCCTACCCTCATGCACCCATGGCGCGCGGCGATATAATTTGCTTCAGCCGATGCCAGTGAACCACGACAACTACAGCCACCGGGGTGGCGGCAACTACGGGATCGTGGTCCTTTGCCCCACTCTCATCGCTGACCGCCTGGTTTACTTCGATCACAATCGGGATCGAGGCAGTTGGGTGGTACGGGACTTCACTACGGATCGCAGGCTCGACAACGAACACTCGCCGCTGAGCGTGGCCCAAATCGAAGAGGACGCTACTTACAATGAGCATCCGCCGTGGTGCAATGTGGAAAACGAGTCCGCGGCCTGGACGACGTATCTGCGGCTTCGAACCACGGCGGCGTTCAGAAGCCCCGTCGGTCGCTCCCTGGATGCTCCCAACCCCCAATCCGGCCAGTGGCAACCGCTGTGATGGGCCGGGAAAAGGCCGTTCTGAGCGGATCGGCGGCTTAACGGATGCAGGCTACTATTCGATATAGTAGTGTCCCATGAACCTGCGAATGATCCTGTTTCCGCTGCTATCGGTCGGCGCGCTAGTGGCGCAGCCCACGTACGAAACCGCGCTCAAGAACCTTAAATTTCGCAGCATCGGACCCGCGACGATGGGCGGTCGCGTCGACGACCTGGCGATTGTCGAGTCCGATCCCCGCATCATGTATGTCGGCGCGGCCGCGGGCGGCGTCTTCAAAAGCGTCAATGGAGGCATCACCTGGCGCGCGATCTTCGAAGATCAGCCGAATCCGTCGATTGGCGACCTGGCGCTGGCGCCTTCCAATCCGTCGATTCTTTACGTCGGCACGGGCGAGCCCAATAATCGCCAGAGTTCGTCGTGGGGCGACGGCGTCTACAAATCGATGGACGGCGGCAACACGTTCGTTCATCTCGGGCTGAAAGCGACGCATCACATCGGGCGCATCGTGGTCCATCCGACCGATCCGAATACGGTGTACGTCGCGGCGCTCGGGGATCTGTGGGGTCCCAACAAAGAGCGCGGCGTTTACAAGAGCACCGACGGCGGCGCGACGTGGACGCAGACGCTGTTCGTGAACGAAGACACTGGCGTCGCCGACATTGCCATCGATCCGCACAGCCCGAATATCCTCTACGCGACGGCGTATCAGCATCGCCGCACGGTGTTCGGATACAACGGCGGCGGACCGGGCAGCGGCGTGTATCGATCCACCGACGGCGGCTCACATTGGAAGAAACTCGCCGGCGGCCTTCCTTCCGGCGACCTCGGCCGCTGCGCGATCGACATCTATCGCAAAAACTCCAACATTGTTTACGCCGAGATTCAGCACGAAACTCGCGGCGGCGTCTATCGCTCCGAAGACAAAGGCGAGACGTGGACGCGGATGGGCGACACCAATCCCCGGCCGTCGTATTTCAGCCAGATTCGCGTGGATCCCAACAACGAAAACAAAGTGTGGCTCGGCGGCGTCAACATTTATATGTCGGAAGACGGCGGCCGGACCTTCGTCCAGAGCCGCTTCGAGCGCGTTCATAGCGACGTTCACGCCATCTGGATCGATCCGGCGAATTCCGATCATCTGGTGATCGGCAACGACGGCGGCGTGTGGACCACCAGCGACAGCGGGCGCGCCTGGAGGCACATCAACAACATCGCGCTGGCGCAGTTTTACGAAGTCGCCTACGATTTCCAGAAGCCGTACCATGTTTGCGGCGGCCTCCAGGACAACTATTCCTGGTGCGGACCGAGTTCGAGCGCGCAGACGCTCGGCATCGGCAACGAAGACTGGATCACGGTGCAGGGCGGCGACGGATTTTATAACCGCATCGACCCGAGCGATCCCAACATTATTTACGCCGAATCGCAGGACGGAAACCTGACGCGCCGCGATCTTCGCACCAGCGAAGCGAAGTCGATCCGTCCGCAGGAGCCAAACGATCAGGCTCCGCGCTATCGCTTCCAGTGGAACTCGCCGCTGATGATCTCGCCGCACGATCCCAAGACGATTTACTACGGCGGGAATCATCTGTTCAAGTCGACCGATCGCGGCGACACGTGGGAAGTGCTCGGCGAGGATCTCACCACCAAGGCGGAGCGGAGCAAGCAAACGATTTTCGGAAAACTCGTCGACGAGCACACGCTTTCCGCGCAGGACGGCGTCGTTGCCTGGCCGTGCATCACCGCGATCGCCGAATCGCCCGTGAAACAAGGCGTGCTGTGGGCCGGCACCGACGACGGCAACGTGCAGATGTCGCGCGACGGCGGAAAAACCTGGACTAACGTCGTCAGCCACATCACGGGACTGACGAAAGGCGGATATGTGAGCCGCATCGAGCCGTCGCACAAGGATGCGGGCACGGCGTACATCACCTTCGACAATCATCGCAACGCCGACTACGGCATCTACGTTTTCGCGACGAAAAATTACGGCGATTCTTTCACGCGGCTGACGAACGGGATTCCTCCCGATGCCGGATCGGTTCACGTGATTCGCGAAGATCCGGTGAATCCCGATCTTCTGTTCGCCGGCACGGAGTTCGGCATGTTCATCACCTTCGATCGCGGCCAGAACTGGCATCGCATGAAGAACAACCTGCCCACCGTGCCAGTGTTCGACATTCAGATTCACCCGCGCGATCACGACCTGATTGTCGCGACGCATGGCCGCGCCATCTGGATCATGGATAACATCGGCGTCCTCGAACAAATGACGCCGCAAACGCTCACCAGCGACCTGAAGCTCTTCGACACGCGCCCGGCGGTCGAATGGAAGATGGCGGACTATCGCGGCTTCATCGGCTCCGCGCTGTTCTATGCCCCGAATGCTCCGAACGGAGTGCTGCTGGACTATTTCTCGAAAGACGCCGGACAGGTGCGCGTGACGGTCGCCGACAAATCCGGAAATCGCGTGCGGCAATTCAATACGCGCGCTGAAGCCGGAGCGGTGACGCGAGTCGCCTGGGATCTTCGTCACGATCCTCCGGTTCCTCCGGAAACGCCGGCCGGTGGAGGCCGCGGCGGACGCGGGGGCAGGGGCGGCGGCGCTGCGGCACAGCAGGCTCCGGCCGCGGAAGAGGGATTGAGCGGCGAGCTTCAAAATGAGTTCGGGGTCGCGCCGATCGAAGGCGCTCCGCCGGCCGGTGGTGGTGGCGGAGGCGGCGGCGGTCGCGGAGGATTGCCTCCCGGGCGCGGTCCGCTGGCCGAGCCCGGCGCCTACACGGTGACCATCGCGCTCGCCAACAAAACCGATTCGAAGACGGTGACCGTCGAACAGGACCCCCGCATTCAGGTTCCCGCCGCCGATCGCGACACACGCCACAAGACGATCGATACGCTGGTCTCACTGATGCGCGAAGCGGACGCGTCCCGGCGTCGCGCGGTTGCGATTCGAAATTCGCTCACCAGCCTCACCGATAGCTGGAAGCAGCCCAACGCGCCGCAGGTTCCCGATGCCGTCAAGAAGTCCGCCGACGATTTACTCGCGCGGTCGAAGACGGTCGCCGCGCGATTCGAAGCACCCGCGGGAGGGCGCGGAGGCGGCGGAGCGGGAGCGCCACCGCCGTATACTCCGCCGGCCGTGACCGCCAAGATCGCCCGGCTTCTGGGTGCGCTGGACAACTATACGGGCGCGCCCACGTCTCGCCAGCTTGCGGAAGCAACGGATGCGTCGGAACAGTTGAAGAAAGACGTGGCGACGCTCAATCAGCTCGCCGCCGACGTCCCGAAGCTCAATAAAATGATGAGCGACGCCGGCGTCGCGTATCTCGCCACGCCCAATTGAGCGGAACGAACCAGCTGATATCATGACCGTGGTGCCAGGAAACGTGGGGCCGGCCGTCAGACCGGCAAGCCGGACGCCCGGCCGGCTGGTCTTTCCGGCCGCGGTTCGACAACCGCTCGCCGGCCAACGACGGCGCGCCGGTCACCAAGCGCGCCCCGGGCCAGCGGCCCGAAAATCCCCGGTGTCCGCGCAGATTGACGGGACGGCTCGCCATGAATCGGGAAGTCGAGAATCTCTTTCATCAGGTCGTGGAGCTTTCGCCGCCGGAACGCCAGATCTACTTCGAGGCGAACCGGGTGGATGCGGAGCTGCGGCACGAAGTCGAGTTACTGCTCCAGTTCGACGATCACGAAACCGACACACTCTCGCAATCGGTCGCGATTCTCACAAAGGAGTGGGTGGGTGAAAAGGAACCACCTGAACCGGAGCGCTGCGGGCCGTATCGCCTGCTCCGCGCGCTCGGCCGCGGTGGAATGGGAACCGTGTATCTGGCGGAGCGGGCGGATGGCGAAATCGAGCAGCGCGTCGCCATCAAATTTCTGCATCCGGGCGGGCATGCGATGCGGTTCCAGGACCGCTTTTTGCGGGAACGCCAGATTCTCGCCACGCTCCATCATCCCGGAATCGCACGGCTGATCGACGTGGGCCACACGCTCGAGGGCCGGCCGTTCCTGGTGATGGACTACATCGATGGAACGCCCATCGATGCTTATGCGGAGAAGCTCGACTTACGCGAAAAGCTCGCGCTTTTCCTGCGCGTTTGCGATGCGGTTTCTTACGCGCACGGAAATCTGGTGGTTCATCGCGACCTGAAGCCGTCGAACATTCTGGTGGACACATCGGGGAATCCGAAGCTGCTGGACTTCGGGATCGCCAAAATCATGGACGACAGCCTGGATCAGACCCAGACGCAGGAGCGGCTGTTGACGCCCGAATACGCGAGCCCCGAGCAAATCCGCGGCGGAGCGCAAAACACCGCGACCGATATTTATTCGCTGGGCGCGATCCTTTATAAGCTGGTCGCGGGCCGCTCGCCCCATCTCGCTCCCGGGGAAACGCGCGAGCAACTCATGCTGGCGGTCTGCGACGCGGAAGCGACTCCCTTGAGCTCCCTCGCGAATGTGCCTCGCGATCTGGACTTCATCGCCGCCAAGGCGCTTCGAAAGGAGCCTGGCGAACGCTACCGTTCGGTTGACTCGCTCGCCGACGACGTGCGCGCATTCCTGCAATTCCGTCCCGTTCGCGCGCGTTCCGGAAACGCGTGGTATCGAATGCGCAAGTTTACCCGCCGTTACTGGATTCCCGTCACCGCCGCTGTGCTGGTCGTGGCCAGCCTGTCCGCAGGTCTGTACCTTGCCAATCGCGAGCGCGCGATCGCCCAGCGGAGGTTTACGCAGGTGCGCCGTCTGGCGAATAAAGTTCTGGCGTTGGATGAAGTGATCCGCGCGCTGCCCGGCTCCACCCAGGCGAGGCAGGAAGTGGTGGCGATGTCGCAGGAGTATCTCGCCGGCTTGAGCGCGGACGTCCGCTCGGACCAGGACCTCGCGCTGGAAGTTGCCCGCGCCTACCTTCTTCTCGCCCGGGCGCAGGGAGTGCCGACAGCCGCGAACCTGGGCCAATATGCGCAAGCCGAGGAGAGCCTGAAGAAGGCCGAGGCGCTGCTCGATTCCGTTCTGAGGAGATCGCCGCACAACGCGACCGCGCTTGTGACCGCGGCGGCGGTCGCTCAGGGGCGCATGATCCTGGCCGATACGGATCACCGGCATAAGGACACGCGGGATCAGGCACGCAAAACGGCGGAATACGCGGAGGCGTTCCTGGCCACGGGGCAGCGCTCCCCGGACGACTTCAATAAAGCCGCCGCTCTCTTGACCAATGTCGCTCTGGCCGAGAAGAACCTCCATCTGTACGAGGATTCCATCCGCGATGCCAGGCGGGCGATCCAGGTGGCGGGGACGTATCGTGAAACACGAGTCAGCGCGGCGGCTGCTTACAGTGTACTCGCGGATTCGCTGCGCTTCAGTGGAAACCTCGATGGCGCGCTGCAAGCGATTCGCGAAGCGCGCGGCGGCGTCGAACAGGTGGAATTTGCGGGCGAGGCGCTGCGGCGCGCGGAGATATCGAGCGTCCTCTGGCGCGAAGGCGCGATTCTCGGCGCGGCAGACACCATCAATTTGAACCGGCCCGGGGATGCCATCCCCGTGCTGCAGCGCGCCTTCGACCTCAGCGCTGAGTGGGCAGAGAAAGATCCAAAGGAAATCACCGGCCGGATCAACGCGGCCAATGCCGCGCGGCTGCTCGGCCGGATTCTTGCCGACCGCGATCCGGCGGCATCGCTGGTCATTTACAATCGTGTGCTGCGGCTGCTAAACGGGTTCGAAACCGCAAAGACAACGCGCGAGAAAGCGGAACTGCTTGCCGGATCGTCGATTGCGCTGCTTCGTGTCGATCGGGGCCGCGAAGGACAAGCGCGGCTCGATCAGGCCTTCGATCTGCTTCGCCAGACGAAGGATTATCCGGCGAAGCAGGCGGGTCCCGACGGCGAAGCGGCCGAGGTTCTGGGATT
The DNA here is from genome assembly GCA_020073325.1 of Terriglobia bacterium. Classification (GTDB taxonomy): domain Bacteria; phylum Acidobacteriota; class Terriglobia; order Bryobacterales; family Bryobacteraceae; genus Palsa-187. The sequence continues at coordinate 6,697 of JAIQFJ010000153.1, forward strand.
TTTCGCTGCCTTCCTGACCGCATCGGGCCAGATGGAAAGAGCCGCGCAGGTCTATGAAGAGTTGCTGACGCTGATCATGGCGTCCAACCCCGATCCCGAGAACGATCTTCCTAACGCCGCGAGAATTTCGCTGATCTACCAGCATCTGGCGGACGTCGACCGGCGGTTGCATCGCTCCTATCAGGCAACGGCCCTCGACGCACGGCGGGCAGAACTCTGGAAGCTCTGGCAGAACAAGCTGCCGCAAAATCCCTTCGTCCTGCATCAGGCCGCGAGCCGGTGATCGCTCAGGCGAGTTCTTTTTTCAGCCACGCCTGGGCCAATCGCAGTTCCCGCCGCACGATATGGACCGAGATCGAAAGCGCCTCGGCCGATTCCTCCGCCGTCATGCCGCCGAAATAGCGCATCTCGATCAGCCGCACTTTCAGCGGATCCGTTTCGCCAAGCCGCTCGAGCGCACGGTCCATCACGAGCATGTTTGCATCGGGAGGGCGGCCCGCATTCCCCGGATTCGCGATCTGGATTTCGCCTCCTCCCCGCTTCCCGGCCGCGCGGGTGCGGGCGAAATCGACCAGCACCTGCCGCATCAGGCGCGAAGCGATCCCGTAGAAGTGCGCACGATTTTCGTAGGCCGGATGATCGCCGCCGGCAAGGCGAAGAAACGCTTCGTGCACCAGCGCCGTCGTCTCCAGCGGTTCCGCTTTGATTTCGCCCCTCAGACGAATGGAGGCGAGCTTCTTCAATTCGCCGTAGACCAATGGGATCAAAGAGTTGAGGGCGTCCTGATCCCCGCCATGAACCCGATGCAGCAGATCAGTGATCTCCATCGCCCAGCCCATCTTACGACATCGCACCGCATCTTTTTGCGCAAAAAAGCAACGAAACGGGACTAAATTTTCGCCCGATTTACGCAAGTAAGGTGAATTTTTCGTTTTTGGAGGAAGACGATGACCTGCTTGCGCAATCTTAGAATTCGAAACGCTGCAATCGCTGCGACTTTGTTCGCCATACTCTTGTCGCCCCTCGCGGTCACCCGCGCGGACCAGCGCAGAGATAAAGATGCCGTCCCGAACATGGCTGCTTTCCCGGATCCGGCGGGCGTGATCCGCACATTCAATCTGGGCGGCGCGATCGACCTCAGCGGTCCTTTCTTTCAAACCTTGGGGACCAATGGCCGTAGCTGCGGGACGTGCCACACCCCAGGCGACGGGATGTCCGTATCGGCCGCCCACATCCAGGATCGATTTGAGTCGTCGCGCGGATTCGATCCGATCTTCAACAGCGTGGACGGCACAAATTGCGATCACGGTATCGATACGTCCACGCGGGCCGGACGCGCCGCTGCGTCGAGCCTGCTGCGCACCAGAGGGCTGATCCGCGTCGCTCTTGCCGTGCCCGTGACGCGCGACTTCGAAATCGTCAGCGTTTCGAATCCCTACGGTTGCGGCGAAACCGATACGATCTCGACGTATCGGCGGCCTTTGCCGGCCACCAATCTACGTTTCCTGAGCGCTGTGATGTTCGACGGAAGAGAGTCGTCGGTGCAGGGCGGAACAACGCCGATTCTGTTCAGCAACTACCCGCAGTCTCTCATGGGCGATCTTCAACATCAGGCGAACGATGCGACGCTGGGACACGCACAGGGCATGGCGCCGGGGCTGAGCGTCGCGCAGCAGCAGGCGATCGTAGAATTCGAAATGGGTTTGTTCAGCGCGCAGGCTGAAGATCGCGGCGCCGGCGAGCTGACGGCACAAGACGGGCAAGGCGGGCCGCGGGCTCTAAGTAAACAGTTTTTCTACATCGGCACGAACGATCCGGTAGGCCTGGATCCGAACAATCCGGTTCCGCTGAAATTCAACACGAAGGTGTTCGATCTGTTCGACGCCTGGCAGAACTCGCATGAACCTCGCCGCCGCTCGATCGCACGCGGGCAGATGCTGTTCAATACCAGAACCTTCACGATCACGGGCGTCGCCGGGTTGAACGGTGCGACCTTTTCGAACGGCGTCACAGGGCCGGCCACGATCGTCTCCACCTGCGGGATCTGCCATGACACGCCGAACGTGGGCGACCACTCGGTGGGCGCTCCGCTGGACATCGGCGTGGCGGATCCTCCGGGTGGAAACAATGTGCTGAACACTTCGTATCTCCCGGTCGTGACGGTCTGCCAGCGGCCGAGTCTTACGGTTTGCGTGCGGACTACCGATCCGGGGCGCGCGCTCATCACCGGAAGCTTCGCCGACGTCGGAAAATTCAAGGGGCCGATCCTCAGGGGACTTTCGGCTCGCGCTCCCTATTTTCACAACGGCAGCGCGCGCAATCTTCTCGATGTCTTGGACTTCTACAACTCGCGATTTCAGATTGGATTTACCGAGCAGGAGAAGGCCGATCTGGTGGCGTTCCTGAGCTCGCTCTGATCCCTTACGGCAGCACGTTCAGCAAGTCCGGCGCGGTCTCGACCGAAGGATCTTTTCGCGGCGGCACCTGCAGGTCCGGCATCGGCTTGCCGCTGAACAATCGGCGGCAATGCGCGGCCAGGAAGCGCGCGCGCTTGTTGGCCCGTTCGCGGCGCGCGCTATCGGTGGCGATTCCGGTGCGCGCGTACATCTGCCGGTAGAGTTTTGAGACGAAGATGAACGCCAAGCGCGCTTTCCAGTTCGGCGTGCAATCCGAGCGTTTCCAGATCGCCCAGAAACTGTAGAAGCGGTCCCAGACTCCTTGGGTCCGCTGCCGCATTTCGTCGGAACTCATGGTCGGATGGGGCATAAACATCTTCGGCCGCTTGTCGGGCGGAATTAGCCAGTAACGGGTGATGGGGGTGCCTTCCACGACCGGTATGTTCCCGCCAAAGGACTTTTCCCACCGTTCGAAATCGACGGTCCCGCAGAAGGGCGTCAGCATGACGAACTGGGCAAAGGTGATGCCGGCCTTTTTCGCCAGATCCAACGTCGCATCGAAGGTCCCCACGCGATCGGTGTGCAATCCAAAAATGAAGGAGCCCAGAATGTGCAGGCCGTGCTCCCGGAATTTTTGGAGCTGCGCCACCAGTTTTTCGCCGGAGCAGTTGAAATCCTTGAAGACGGCTTTGAGCCCTTCCGGGGTCACGGCCTCAACTCCCACCAGTGCGCCGCGAATGTGGGCTTTGCGCATGGCGTCCAGGAACGCGCCGTCCTCGGCGGACTCCATGGTGATTTGGGTGAAGAACGTCAGGTCGTCCGGCAATCCGGCCAGACGCTCCATGAACTCGAACCGCTCCTCGCGGATCGCGCGCAATTCCTCGACGCGGTGCTGGTTGCCTTGCCGCTCGGCGAGGGCGATGTCGGTGAGGGAAACGGGATAAAAGTTATCGTCGGCGAGGGCGATAAATTTGAAACCGCGGCGGCGAAGTTCGACGATCTCCTCGACCACAACGTCCGTGGGACGCTGCCGCGGCTTCTGTCCATCGGTGCGCCAGACGGAACAAAACGAACAGTGCTTGGAGCAACCGCGCACCGTCTGCACGGAAGCCCACATGTAGCGGTCGGGCGGGAGCAGATCCCAGCGGGCCGCTTTAAATTGTTCGGGAGCGACGCGGCCTCCTTCATAAATCCTGTGCGGCGTGCCGCTCGCGAAATCGTTCAGCGCCTGGCCCCAGGCGACATCGCCGTCGCCCTTCACAACGGCATGGGCGCCTCCCAACTCCAGAGCTTCTTCCGGATAGAGCGTGGCATGAATGCCGCCGAACACGACGTGAGCGCCACGCTCCCGCGCGAGGCGGCCGACCGCATAACCGCGGAGCGCGTTGCCCGTATGGATTCCAATTCCCACGACATCTCCGGCCGCAATGCGTTGGGGATCCAGGCTCTCCAGTGTCTCGTCGCAAATCTCCGGGTCGCCGAACTTCTCCGGTGTCGCCATCGCCAGCACGTATAACCACCGCGGCGTGATGACGGCAGTTCCGAAGGCGGTATCGCTGGGGTTAACGAGGTGGATTCTCAAATGGTCCTTTCCAAGCAAAGCGAAAATCGGCTCAGTGCCAGATCGGTACCAGCCGCAAGGAGCGAACGCCGAGCCTGGTTGACCAACACTCAAGTCTACACTTCTTTTCAACCCGCGCAGGACGCAAGAGCGTATCCACGCTCCTGGGCGCGGTTCAGGGCGATAATCCCGGCGGGCACCATCCGGGCATTGTTCACCAGGTTGCCGGTCAACTCCGAGAAGATGGCTTCGGCATTGCCTCCGGTCGCCGCCGCAATCGCCGACGAGAATGCGCGTGTGGAACTCGAACAGGCGGCAAATTGCACCCCGAGTTTCGCCAGTGCGTCGAGGGTGGTGCCGCGATTCGGCGTCAGTTCGCCGTAGCCCGCTGCATTGTACAAGTTGACCTTCGGCGCTTCCTTGGTCTTGGGATCTTCGAATTTCGACCGGGCCGCAAGCGGCGCTCCATACTTGGCCCACATCCGATCGTGATAAGCGAGCGAGGTGGAACGATGCCGCAGAATGATGACGACCGCTAAATCACCGGCCTCGAGTCCGTAATCGGCTTTTTGGGTCCGGATGAAATTGTTCGCGAAAAGCAAAGCGTCCCCGGCCCCGTTGAAGGACGTGGTATCGAACACCAGCCGGTGTTTCGACGCGGGTTTGTCCAGCCAGTCGTCTTTATCGTGGCGCGCCGGCTCCCAGCGGGCGGCCGCCGGCGAATTGGATTGCGCCATCGCAACACCCGAAATGCTCAGCAGGGAAGCAAGCCCGGCGTTCAACCGGGTGAGAAACGATCGCCGTTCCGAAGACGAAACTGAATCACCGCTCATGGATACCTCGCAATTGTGAAGAGACCAGACAATAGCGACAGGTTATCACGCGCTCAGGGTGGGGATTAGACCGCGGGCCTTCTCAGGAAGCCGTTCAGCGATGACCGATGGCCGGCCGCCGGCGCCGCGCGGGAGCATCGCCGGGCAGCGTCCAGAGATTCAGGATGCCGGCCGTGGCGTGCCGGTTCGCGTCGCCTTCGGGCAGCGCGATTTTGCCGTCGACGACGATCGGGCTGTTCCAGTGTCCGTTGCCGCTATCGAGCCGGGCGAGTTGCGTCCCGTCCACCGGATCGTACACGTACAGACCGCCTTGCGGATCGTAGATGTAGAGCAGACCTCCGGCCACCACGGGACTGGTGCCCGCCGTCGAGTTGCTCCACATCTTCGTGAGTGTCCCGTTGCTGAACGTCCAGGCGGCGGTTCCGCTGCCATCGGCGGCGAAGATCCAGGTCTGGCCGTTTTCATTCCACACTGCGGGAGCTGTAAACAAGAGGTTGCCCGATGGCGTGGATAAGACCTGCAACTCGCCGCCGGTGTGCGGAACCGTACCGGCGATGGAGTTCAGGCTGAGCAGCCGAATGAGGGTGTCCTTGCCTCCTTGCGCCAGAGTGGCCGGACTCAGCAATACGGGGGACGTCGATCCCAGGTCGATGTCGCGGTCATTCAGCTCGGCATTGTCCGCAGGAGTGTAGTTGGCGAGGATTTGCGTGGCGCCTGGATCCAGCTCGATCACGGAGTCGCCCCAGTTTGTTTTCCCGTCGTAAGGTCCGTTTCCCGTGGCGATGAAGAGATTGCCGGTGGCGGGATCGATCACCGCTCCGGCGCGGCCCCAGATCGCGGATCCGCTGGCCGGGCAGGACGCGGGATTGATCAATTCCGCGCGGTCGCTGCACAGAGAGTTCCAGACGTGAAGAAGACTGCCGCTCTGTGCGTCGATGATGGCGACATGTCCCTGGTAAGGCGGCTGATCGCCGATATAGCCGCCGGTTACCGCGATGATCTTTCCGCCAAAGATCTTGAGCGGGGACGCGATTTTCTCGCGGCGCGGCAGCAGCGTGATGGTGGTGGTCCACAGCACGCGCCCGTCGGAGATCGCGAGCTTCTGAATCGTGCCATCCGGCGCCGCGGCATAGATGTGCTGGCGGTCGGGATCGGCGGCCGGGGTGCTGGTCGTGATCTGCGCCGTGCCGGCCCAGGCCGAATACTGCGGCGGCGTGTACTCCCACAGAACGACCGCGTTGCCGGCATCGACCGCGACGGTCTTGCCGTAGGTCGTAGTGACGAAAAATACGTCGTGCGCCGATCCGTTCACCGTGACGCCTTGCAGGTAGATGGCGGACGAATCCACCGTGCCATCGATGGCGACCTGGCGCCGGATCAGCGAGGTCAAGTTGCGGCTATCGATACCGCTCCGCGCATGGGAGACTCCGCTGCTCGCCGCGTCCCACCCGAATTGCGGCCAATCGGCGCCTGGCCCCGCTTGCGCGAAAGCGATTCGCGCAATTCCGACCGGCACAAGCAAAAGAAGCCGTGCGATCGATCGCGGCGATCCTGCCAGACCGCGAAGCATACGCCTCAATCATACTCCGGCGATTCCTGTTTCGGGCCGGGGTGTCTTCTAAGGTGTCGATTCCAGCCGGCAATAACAATACAGAAATTCCTGCGTCTTCCCGAACGGAGTATGATGCAGCTCTCTCGAGCTTTCCACCAGATGAAAACGCGGCCCGAATTCTCCGTGCAGCGACTCGCCGTCGTAACGCATCACGTCGAGGCCGCTGCATTTCCGTGGACCCTGCGGTCCAAACGTGCTGACAATGACATGGCCTCCGGGCTTCACCGCCGACGCTACATTTCGCACGTAGGCAAGCCGTTGCTCGGGGCCGGTGAGAAAGTGAAACACAGCGCGGTCGTGCCACACATCGTAGGCATGCGCGGGGAACACCGCTTGGGTCGCATCCGCGCAGAGCCACTGCACCGCGTGCGACGAATCCGCCAGGCGTCGTTTCGCGATTTCGATCGCGGTGTGCGACACGTCCAGCACACTCAAGTTCTGATATCCCTGGCGAATCAGGTCGTCCACCAAAGTGGAAGCTCCGCCGCCTACGTCGATAATCGATGCGGATCGGTTTTCCGCGGCCCGCGCAATCAGGGCCAGAGAGGTCTCCAGGTGAGGGCGAAACCAGCTGACCTGGTCTGGCGCTTGAGTGGCATAGACGCGCTCCCAATGCTCCTGAACGTCCATACCTCCACTATAGTTCGCTATGCCTTGACGCTGAGACGCGCGCCGCGAATCGTGCGAAATTGGACTCAAGGTTGTGAATCATGACTCCTCAACGATTCCGCCAGCTTCGAATCGCGTTCGAGGAACTCCTCGCGGCCTCCGCGACGGAGCGCCCTCAGCGCCTCGAACGCATCGCTGTGGACGATCCCGCCCTTGCCGAAGAACTCGGCCGGATGCTGGCGGTCCAAACGGAGGGAGCCAGTGTCCTCGACCGCGCGGCGGCGGACGCGATCTCGCCTCCGCCGGTGTTCGAACCGGGTGCGCTCTTCGGCTCCTACCGGCTCGAAGCGGAGTTGGGCC
>JAIQFJ010000154.1 GCA_020073325.1 Terriglobia bacterium
AGATGGGGACGAAGTTCGTGGGGCTGATCCAGTCGCCGAACCAGTCGCCGCAGGAATTGGCGCGGATGTTCACGACGCAGGAAGATCCGCTGCGGCTGGCGTACATGGTGGCGTCGCTCATGAACCTGGAGACGGCGCGCGAGCAGGCGCTGCTGGAGGCGCCGACGCGGACCGAGGCGCTGCGGATGGTGCACGGGTGGCTGTCGCACGAAGTGGAAGTACTCGAGCTGCGCAACAAGATCGCTGAAGAAGCGCGCGGAGAAATGTCGCGCGAACAGCGGGAATATATTTTGCGCCAGCAGAAGCGGGCGATCGAGCAGGAACTGGGCGAGAAGAATCCGGAGCAGGCGGAAGTGGCCACGCTACGGGAGAAACTCGACAAGGTGGAGCTTCCCGAAGACGTTCGCAAGGAAGCGGAGCGAGAGCTCGGCCGGCTGGAGTCGATTCCGGCGGCATCGCCCGAGCACAACGTGATCCGCACGTGGCTGGAATACGTGATCGAGCTGCCGTGGAACAAACGCAGCGAAGATAACCTGGATATCGCGCGGGCGCGGACGGTGCTCGACGAGGATCACTTCGGCATTCAGAAGGTGAAGGAGAGGATTCTCGAACATCTCGCTGTGCTGAAGCTGAATCCGGAGGCAAAGGCTCCGATTCTGTGCTTCGTGGGCGCGCCGGGCGTCGGAAAAACTTCGCTCGGCCAGTCGATCGCGCGGGCGCTGGGGCGGAAATTCGAAAGAATGTCGCTGGGCGGACTGCACGATGAGGCTGAGCTGCGCGGCCATCGGCGGACCTATATCGGCGCGATGCCGGGCAGGTTGGTTCAAGCAATGAGAAGGGCCGGTGCGCAGAATCCGGTGCTGATGCTGGACGAAGTGGATAAGCTCGGGCGCGATTTCCGGGGCGATCCGGCGTCGGCGCTGCTCGAAGTGCTGGATCCGGAGCAGAACAAGTCTTTCCGCGACAATTACCTCGACCTGCCGTTCGATTTGTCGAGGGTGATGTTCGTCACGACGGCGAATACGCTGGATACGATTCCGGCTCCGCTGCTCGATCGTATGGAGATCCTGCGGCTGAGCGGGTATAGCGAAGAGGAAAAGGTCCAGATCGCGCGGCGGTATCTGATTCCGCGGCAGCTCACGCAGACCGGCATCAAGGCCGAACAGTTGGAGCTGACCGATGAAGCGCTGCGGCGGGTCATCGGGTCGTACACGCGCGAAGCCGGCGTGCGCCGGCTGGAACAGACCATCGGACGCGTGATTCGCAAAGTCGCGCTGAAGTTCGCAGAAGGCGCGACGGAGCGGGTGTCGGTCACGGTGGAGGATCTGACGGAGATGCTGGGTCCGGAGCCGGTGTCGCCGGAGCAGGCCCGCAAGGATCTGCCTCCGGGCGTGGCGACGGGGCTGGCGTGGACGGAGTCCGGCGGCGACGTCCTGTACATCGAAGCGACGCTGTTGCCGAATGGTAAGGAATTGACCATTACGGGGCAGTTGGGTGAGGTGATGCAGGAATCGGCCAAAACGGCGCGGTCCTTCGTATGGGCGCACGCGGTGCAGTTGGGGATCGATCCGACCAAGTTCCTCACCACGGGTCTGCATATTCACGTACCGGCGGGGGCGATCCCCAAAGATGGTCCGTCGGCGGGCGTGACGATGACGACGGCGCTGGCGTCGGTTTATTCCGGCGTCGCGGCACGGAGCGATACGGCGATGACGGGCGAGGTGACGCTGACCGGGCTCGTGCTGCCGATCGGCGGCGTGAAGGAGAAGGTCCTGGCGGCCCGGCGGGCGGGGTTGAAGCGAGTGATCCTGCCGCGCGGGAATCAGAAAGACTTGCGGGATCTGCCTGAAGAGGTCCGCAAGGAGATGACCTTCGTATTCGCCGACCGCGTCGAGGATGTACTGGCTGAAATGCTCCCGGGGCTGGTCATCCAACCGGCTAAAGCCGCGTAAATCGATCCTAAGGAAGACATGCGGGTAGGCGCTTTCGGGCGCTTACCCGCTTTTTTTTATTTATGCCTGATTCGTTTTTGCGTCGAATTTCACAGGCTGGTCATGTAGGAGGAGGGATTCTATGCCTGAAAACGAAGATGGCAAGTCCAGAATCGCGATCTGGGTGGCGGTGATCACCACCCTGGGCGCGGTGCTGGTGGCGCTGATTCCGGTGATTCACCGGCCGGCCGCTGCCGGCTCGGAAAAGATTGTCCTCGAAGGCATGGTGATGCGCGACGAGGCGAACCCGGAAAAACGATTTCCGCTCTCGAGTGTCCTTGTGTCGGCGACCGATGGGCTGGCGCCGGGGCAGGCGTCGACGACCAATGACGGGATGTTCCGGCTGGAGCTGAAGCCGGAGGCTCGCGCGGCGGGGCAGATTTCGCTGAATTTCAAGCATCCGGATTATCAGGAAAAAGACGTGATTCAGGTGATCGGGAAGAATGTCCAGTATGTGTTCTACATGTGGCCGTCGCAATATGCGCGAACAGCGCCCGGGGCGGGCGTGGTTCCGGTGTTTTACGCGCCGGTTGTAGCGAAGACGTTTCAGGTCCCGAATCGGGGAAATGTCCGGTGCGGAGGTGGCGGGACCTGTTCGCCGGACGGAGTGTGGAAGGCGGGCATGGCGTCGGCGACGATCGATGCGGGGCCGGGAAAAGTCTTCGCGACCGGGCGGGCGGATTGTATCGCGGGGCCTTGCCCCTGGAGCAGGGCGGAGACCGCCGGCTTTCCGCAGATCGGGCAGAGGACGTTGACGGTTTCGATCCGGAATTGGTCGGATACGGTGACTTATCGGGTGTGGGGTGAGATCAGGTAGAAGTATGATGGCGATATGAAATGGGTGTTGTTTGTCATCGCGCCGGTTGTTTTTGCGCAGGACGCGAAGAAATTCCTGGATGACGCGGAGAGGAATCTGCTGCGGTTGTCGACGGAAGCGAGCCACGCCGATTGGATTCGCGAGAATTTCATCACGTATGATTCCGAGGCGCTGTCGGCGGTGGTCGATGAGCGGCAGATCGCCGAAGGAGTGCGGCTGGCGAAGGCCGCGACGAAGTTCGACCATGTAAAGCTGCCGCCGGACCAGGCGCGCAAAATGCTGCTGCTGAAGCTGGGGCTGACGCTGGCGGCTCCGTCGGATCCGGCGGCGAGCGCCGAGGTGACGCAGCTCGCGGCAAAGCTCGACGGGGTGTATGGCAAGGGCAAATATTGCCCGGACGATAAGAAGCCCTGCCTCGACATCGAGGCGATCACGCGGATCCTGGCGAACAGCACGGACAAGAAGGAATTGCTGGATGCCTGGACCGGGTGGCATACGATTTCGCTTCCGATGCGGCGCGATTTCACGCGCTTCGTCGCGCTGTCGAATCAGGGGGCGCGCGAGCTGGGGTTCAAAGATACGGGCGCGATGTGGCGCGCCAAGTACGACATGCCGCCCGACGATTTCGCGAAAGAATTAGACCGGTTGTGGGACCAGGTGCGTCCACTGTACAACTCGCTGCATGCCTATGTGCGGTGGAAGCTGCGCGAAAAGTATGGCGACGTGGTTCCGGAGAAGGGTCCCATTCCGGCGCACTTATTGGGGAATATCTGGGCGCAGGACTGGACCAACATATATAAGCTGGTCGCGCCCAAGGACGCGGATCCGGGCTATGACCTGACGGCGATTCTGAAATCGCGCAACACGGATGCGCTGGGGATGGTGCATTACGGCGAGAACTTTTTCAAGTCGCTGGGATTCGCGCCGCTGCCGTCGACGTTCTGGGAACGGTCGCTGTTCGTGAAGCCGCGCGATCGCGACGTGGTGTGTCATGCCAGCGCCTGGGATATCGATGCGGGGGAAGATCTGCGCCTGAAGATGTGCATCGACATCACGGGCGAGGACTTTTACACGGTGCATCACGAGCTGGGGCACAATTTTTATCAGCGCGCGTATGACAAGCAGCCCTTCCTGTTTCGAGACTCGGCCAACGACGGATTCCACGAAGCGATCGGCGATACGATCGCGCTGTCGATCACGCCGGCGTATCTGGTGAAGCTGGGATTTATTCCGAAGGAGCCGGAAGCGTCGAAGGACATCGGGCTGCTGCTGAATCGGGCGCTGGAAAAGATCGCGTTTCTGCCGTTCGGGCTGCTGATCGATCAATGGCGCTGGAAAGTTTTTTCGGGAGAGATTCCGCCGGAGAAATACAACGAAGCGTGGTGGCAGCTCCGGCTGAAGTATCAGGGAATTGCGCCGCCGGGCTCGCGCGGCGAGGAATTTTTCGATCCAGGCGCAAAATATCACGTCGCGGCGAACGTTCCGTACACACGATATTTTTTGGCTGACATTCTCCAGTTCCAGTTTCACCGGGCGCTTTCGCAGATCGCGGGATGCAAAGATCCGCTGAATCGCTGCTCGATCTATGGAAATCAGGAGGCGGGACGGCGGTTGAACGCGATGCTCGAAATGGGCACCAGCCGTCCCTGGCAGGACGCGCTGAACACGCTGACGGGGCAAACGCGAATGGATGCAACGGCGATCGTCGATTATTTCGCGCCACTGCAGAAATGGCTGGACGAACAGAATCGCGGCAAGCCTGTCGGCTGGTAAGCGCTTCAATTTTCCGCATCAAGTTCGCGGCATCTTATTCCAAAATCGGGAACTTGCAAACGCCGTGCCCATTACAAATTTCGATGCGCCTGATCGTCGGAAACTCGTTGACAGCCTTTGATGAATCTGGTAAACCAAATGAATCTGGGTTTGTAATCCGGGATTCATAGTTTGATCGAAAGGGGCAACTGCATGAGTCGACGGACAAGTCTGTTCGTTTTGTTTCTCTTCCTCTGCGCGAGCGCATTTGCGCAGACCACTTCACTCACGGGGACGGTGACGGATCCCTCGGGCGCTGTGATTCCTGGCGCGAACATCAGCATCGTGAATGCGCAAACGGGCGCGGAGCGGAATGCGGCATCGGACAACCAGGGCCGCTACACCATGGCGCTGGTGACTCCGGGGACGTACAAATTGACGGCGAAGGCGTCGGGCTTTTCGGATGTGGTGATCGAAAAGGTCGAACTGCTGGTGAGCCAGCCGGCGACGGTGGCGGTGGTGTTCGAAAAAGTCGGATCGACGACGACGACGGTGCAGGTGGAAGCTGCGGCGACGCAGATCAACACCACGGACGCGTCGCTGGGCAACGCGATCAGCAATACGGCGATTCAGGAAGTGCCGATGTTCGCGCGCAACGTCGCGGGACTTCTGGCGATGCAGCCGGGCGTGACCTCGTTCAGCTCTTTCGGCAATCAGGCGACGGGCGCGCTGCCCAATTCGCGCGACGGCTCGGTGAACGGCGGCAAGCCGGACCAGAGCAACATTACGCTGGACGGCGCGGACGTGAACGATCAGAATTCGCGCGCGGCGTTCACTTCAGTGCTGCGCGTGACGCTGGACTCGGTGGAGGAATTCCGTTCGACGACGACGAACGGCGACGCGGCGACGGGCCGCGGATCGGGCGCGGACGTGACGCTGGTGACCAAGTCGGGCACCAACGAACTGCACGGGTCGCTGTACGAATATCGCCGCGGCACGGAAACGTCGGCGAACACGTTCTTCAACAACGCGGCGGGCGTTCCGGTGGCTCCGCTGCTGATCAACGTTTTCGGCGGCACAATCGGCGGGCCGGTGAAGAAGAACCGTGTGTTCTACTTCCTGAACTATGAAGGGCGCCGCGACCGCAGTTCGTCGCAGGTGAGCCGCACGGTCCCCACGGATTCGCTGAAGCAGGGGATTGTGAAGTATAAAGACGCCAACGGCGTTACCCAATCGATCGGCGGGGCCGCGCTGGCGGGAGTCGATCCGGGCGGCAAAGGCATCGACGCAGCGGCGCTGTCCGATCTGGCGAAGTTCCCCACGGGCAACAACCCGTCGGTGGGCGACGGCCTGAACACGATCGGTTATCTGTTCAACGCTCCTTCGCCGACCGATCAGAACACCTACATCGCGAAAGTCGATTACCGGCTGGACGATGCCGGAAAGCACTCCATTTTCCTGCGCGGAAACCTGCAGAATGATTCCACCTACGGCACTCCGCAGTTCCCGGGCCAGCCGGCCAACCAGGTGTTCCTCGCGAACAGCAAAGGCCTGGCGGCGGGCTACACGGGCGTTTTGACGCCGAACCTGGTGAACACGTTCCGCTATGGCTTCACGCGCGCGGGAAATCAGCAGACGGGCGTTCTGTCCGGGACCTATGCGTATTTCCGCGGCTTCGATACGCTGTACGGAACCACCACCGGCCTGACGCACATTATTCCGGTGCACACGATCGGCGACGACCTTTCCTGGAACAAGGGCGCGCATAACATCCGGTTCGGAGGCGTGGTCCGGCTGGTGTCGAACAACTCTCAGGACTTCGCGAACTCGTTCAGCCACACCAGCTCGAATCCGTCGTGGCTGACGGGATCGGGCAATGACCTGACGGGCAGTCTCTCGATCAGCACCGGCACGCTGAACAGCTACGAGTACGCCACGGCGGCGTTGCTCGGGATTCAGTCGCAGGGAACGGGGTCGTACAATTACCTGGTCAACGGCACGGTGCTTCCCCCGGGAGCCCCGGTGGCGCGCGACTTCGTCAATCACGAAGGCGAGTTTTACGTCCAGGACACGTGGAAAGCCACCCGCAACCTGACCATCACGGCCGGTCTGCGGTACTCGCTTTCTCCGGCGGTTTTCGAAGCCAACGGGCAGCAGGCCTCGACGACGGTCCCCATCGGCGACTTCATGTCAAAGCGTGAAATTCTCGCCAACCAGGGACTTTCGCAAGCGGGCGCGGGCCCGATTACGTTCATTCCGGTGGACGCGCCGAATGCCCGGGGGATGTATCCCTTCCACAAGAATTGGGCGCCGCGTCTGGGGCTCGCTTATTCGCCCAAGGCGGAAAGCGGGATTTCGAAGTGGCTGTTCGGCGGCCCTGGAAAAACCTCGATTCGCGCGGGCGCCGGTATGTACTATGACCTGATCGGCCAGCCGCTGGCGCAGACGTTCAGCTCCTCGCAGTTCGGGCTTTCGAGCCGGCTGAACAGCCCGCCGAATGTGCTCGGCTCGGCGAACGCGCCGCGGTATTCGGGCTTCTACACGCCTCCGACGTCGCTGATCCCGGCTTCTCCGGGGGGCGGTTTGCCGACGACTGGTTTGACCTACCCCGACCTGTTCGCGATCACGAACAGCATCGACGACAACCTGAAGAATCCGTATACGATGAACCTGGACTTCAGCGTGGGCCGCGAACTGGGCAAGGGCTACTTCATCCAGGCGTCGTATGTCGGACGCCTGTCGCGTCACTCCCTGATCCAGCGCGATCTGGCGGAACCCACGAACCTGGTGGATCCCAAGTCCGGCCAGACCTACTTCCAGGCGATGACGCAGCTGATGACCCTGATGGACATCCAGGGGGTCACGGTGCCGAATCTGCCGAAGATTCCGTTCTTCGAAAATATGTGGGCGACCGCGGCCGGATCGAATCCGGTGCTGGGTCCTCTGACGGCGACGCAGGTTTGGGGACTCGATTATCGCGGGTACACGAACGGCAGCACCCGCATCGGCGCGAACAGCAACGCCGGTGACGCCACCAACACTCTGAACAATGCGGACAACGCCTCGAATTGCAACCCCGGCAAGACGCTGTTCAGTTCCGGCGGGCGCGTCAACGCGATGGCTTGCGGCGTTCAGGGTCCGTGGATGATGTTCAATCCGCAGTTCTCGGCGCTTTCGGCGTGGAGCTCGATCGGCAGCGGCGCGTATCACGCGCTGCAGATTACCACGCGCAAGCGTTTCAGCAACGGCCTGCAGTTCGACCTGAACTACACGTTCTCCAAGTCGATCGATCTCGCGTCGGCGCAGGAGAGCGGCAGTTCCGCCAGCGCGGGCGGCGCCAGCTTCTCGGGGATCATCATCAACACCTGGAACCCGAGCCTGCAGCGCGCGGTTTCGAACTATGACACGACGCATCAGGTCAACGCGTTCGTTTCTTACTCGCTGCCCTTCGGCCGCGGCCAGAAATTCGGTTCGAACATGAACAAGATTCTGGACGCGTTCGTCGGCGGCTGGCAGATCAGCGCGATTTACCGCCAGACGTCAGGCCTGCCGTTCAACATCACCGACGGCGCGCGCTGGGCCACCAACTGGGAAATCAGCTCCAACGGCGTGCCGAATGGCCAGCCGATTCCGCAGGTGGTCAGCACGGGCACGGCGACGGGCGTGAAGGGACCCTATCTGTGGGCGAATCCGGCGGCGGCATTCGCGAGCTTCCGCGAAGCGTTCGCCGGGGAAGCCGGCGCTCGCAACGTGCTGCGCGGCGACGGCCTGTTCAACATCGACACGGGCGTCTACAAGGTGTTCACGATGCCGTACAGCGAGAAGCACAAGCTGCAGTTCCGCTGGGAATCGTACAACCTGACCAACTCGGTCCGGTTCGATCCGGCGACGGCGAGTACGAACCTGCTGTCGCAACCGACGTTCGGACAATTGCAGCCGACACTCGCGGAACCGAACGGGCTGATCTCGCCCCGGCAGATGCAGTTCGCGCTGCGCTACATCTGGTAGAAATCGGTCGAGTCTGAAAATCAAGGGGCGCGCCTTCGGGTGCGTCCCTTTTTTGTTTGGGTCGAGCTCACATTGTGGGTTGGGCTCGCAGCTGCCCCTAGGAGTCTGCATGGCAAGTGTCGGCGCTGGCCGCTCCCGATGGTCGCGGTTCATGCGAATCGCCGATTCCGCGCTGTGCCCGCGTTGAACCGCGACCATCGGGAGCGGCCGGCATTGAGTTGTCACACAGACTCGTAAGAGCGGGGTTGACGTTCCCCGAATCGATCCTTACTTGCGAAGACGGTTCAGGATCTGCACGACTTCTGGATCGGGGTGAATCTTGAGTACGGTTTCGAATTCGTCGATCGCTTCCTGCGTACGGCCCGATTGAAGAAGCGCGTTAGCGAGGTTGTAATGCGCGTCGGCGAGCGAGGGATCAAGGCGAGTGGCGGTCTGATATTCGACAATTGCGGCGGCGATGCGGCCGGATTGGAACAGCGCACTGCCCAGATTTGCATGGGCTTCAGCGTCGCCGGGGCGGAGGCGAACCGCGGACTCGAATTCGGCGACCGCGTCGGGCAGCCGTTGCGATTGAAAAAGTGCGCGGCCGAGGTTTTCGTGAGCCTCGGCGTAGTCGGGGCGAAGGCGGACGGCGGCGTGCAGTTCCGGGATGGCGGCAGCCAGATTTCCGGACTGAAGCAGCGCGTTGCCCAGATTGTTGCGCGCCTCGACATAGGCGGGCGCGGCGCGGACGGCGGCTTCGAACTCGGCGATGGCGTCGGGCAGGCGGCCGGCGGCGAGCAGCGCGTTGCCGAGGTTGAAGTGCGCCTCGGGATAATCGGGACGGATGCGAAGCGCGGCGCGATATTCGGCGCTGGCGTCAGGCATGCGGCCGGGGATGCGCGTGTACTCGAAGGCCAGGTTGTTATGGGAGCGTGCGGCGTCGGGTTGGGTGGCGACGGCGCTCGACCAGAGGCTGACCCCGTCGGACCAGTCGAAATTTCGGGCGTAGGTCCGGGCGCCCAGAGCGATGCAGAGGGCGGCGATTGCAAACAGCGCGGGCTTTGGTCTCCAGCGCGTGAGGAGGAGGACCGCGCATCCGGTAAGACCGATCGCGGGAAGATACATGAATCGCTCCGCCATGATGCTGCCGACGATCATCGCGATGTTGGCCGTGGGGGCGATCGCGGCGAAGAAGAACAGCGGAAAAAAGAACATCGCGGGCCGGCGGGCGCGCGCGCGCAGCGCGAACACGATCGCGGCGACGCAAATCGCGAGCGCGAGAATCGATTTCGCGTCCTCCCAGGATGCCGAGCCGAAAAGCGGGACGGCGTTATAGGAGTAGTCCGCCGAAAGAGATCCGGGCCACAGGAAGAGCAGGAGAAATTTCCCGATCACTTTCACCGCGGTGAGTCGGGCGGTGAAAAAATCGGCGGCGATCAGCGGGTTTTCGGCGAAATTGACCACCAGGTGCGCGTGCGCGGCGGATCGCATCGCGAAGAAGACGGCGAAGGGCACGGCGAGGATCGCGTACGCGGGGGCCCGGCGACGCCATGTGTTTCGCGCCGGCCAGGCCAGATCGTAGAGAAGCATCGCCGCGGGCAGGATCGCCGCGCTTTCTTTCGAAAAAAGACCGATGGCTTGAGCTGCGCCGAGTCCGGCGAGCCACGCGAACCTTTGCGAGCCGGTGGCGGAGGCGGCTCGGATCGCGCAGAGGAGTCCGGCGAGCACGCCGAGTGCGGCGAGCAGATCGGCGCGGCCGACGATGTTGGTGACGGATTCGACCAGCAGCGGATGCAGTCCCCAAAGCGCGGCGAGCGCGAGAGCCCACAGCGGGTCGGCGAAGATCGCGAGGCCGAGAGCGTAGACCAGCGCGGCGTTGACGGCATGCAGGGCGAAGTTGAGGACGTGATAGCCCGCGGGACGATCGGCGTCCCCGAGGACGGCGTAATTAAAGAGATAGGAGAGCGTGGTGAGGGGGCGATAGAGGCCTGAGGTCGTGTTGTTGAACCAATACTGGCCGCGGGCGATGGCGTGAAGATTGGCGGCGCTCGCGTCGCGGATGCGGGGATCTTCGGAGATGACGGGTCCGTTGTCGAAGACGAGTCCGGCTTGGAAGGAATTGGAATAGGCGGCGAAGAGAGCGATCCAGAGAAGGGCGATGCGCCATGCGTGGGCTCGCCACGATGGATGTGTTTCGGGCGGGGGAGGGGACTGCGGACGGGGCTGAGATTTCTTCAAAGGGTCAGTATAAGCGATGGGTTGGGGAATGCTCCATCGCGGCGCAAATCCGAAACGCTTCCGCGGCGTCGATGTGGAGAAGCTCATCAAGATGCTGGTGGCCGGCAATCTTGCCGGTCGCGAAGACTATAAAGAGATCCGCGAGGATGCGCGCCTGGAAGATCGCGCACTGTCTCACGATCAGGCGCGATGCGCGGCCTGTGTGAAAATCCGATCGCGCGCCGCCGCCATCACGAGCCCGCGTGAAAATCTGGATCGCGCGATCATTTGACCAACAATGTGGCTTCCAAGCCGGAGTTTCGTAACCAATCCACATCAGCCGGCACGGCTGCCGGCTCGCAGCTCTGACGAGCCGCCCCACATTCTTGGTCGAGTTGAGTTTTCACGTAGGTCGTAGCGGCTGGCCGCGCAGCGATTGGATCCTGCGGACGGATCAGCGCAGGCTTCCGGCGCCTTAGGCGTGAGGATGACTGTGGCATAATCGGGCGTTTAGGAGACTGCCATGGATTTTTCCGACGACCTGAATCGCCGCCGGCTTCTCGCTTTGGGCGCGGGGGCGCTCGCCGCGTCGCGATCCGCATGGGCCGCCGATGCCGATCTGAAGCCGCTGTTCGCCGAAGCCGACAAGCGTCATGACGAGGCGGTGCAGCGGTTGCAGCACTGGATCCAGCAGCCGTCGATCGCGGCGGAGAATCGCGGCATGAACGAAGGCTGCGAGCTGATGATGCGCATGCTGCGCGAAGCGGGCTTCGGCGCGGTGAGTAAAGTCCCAACGGACGGCCATCCCGGCGTTTTCGCGATGCTGGACGCGGGCGCACCCAAGACGGTCGGGATCTATTTCATGTACGACGTGAAGCAGGCGGATCCGGCGGAGTGGACCTCGCCTCCGTTCGAGGCGAAGCTGGTGGATCGCCCCGGTGTCGGCAAATTGCTGATCGGCCGCGGTGCGACGAATCAGAAAGGTCCGGAGTCGACATGGCTCGCCGCGCTGCATGCGTTCAAGAACGCAGGCCGCACGCTGCCGGTGAATCTGGTGTTCGTCGCCGAGGGCGAGGAAGAGATTGGGTCGCCGCATTTTCCGCAGATCGTGCACCGGCCTGATATTCTGGCGGCGCTGAAGAAATGCCAGGGCGTGTACATGCCGATGCCGATGCAGGCGCTGGACGGCACGGTGACGATCAACCTGGGCGCGAAGGGCGTGGTCGAACTGGAGTTGGTGTCGAGCGGCGAAAAATGGCATCGCGGTCCGAAGCAGGATCTGCATTCGTCGAACGAAGCGCGCGTCGATAGTCCGGCATGGCATCTGGTGCAGGCGCTGGCGACGCTGGTGGGGCCTGATGGGCATACTCCGGCGATCGATGGGTATGCCGACAAGGCGCGTCCGCTGAATGCCGAAGAGAAGGCGCTCATTCGCGAGGCGTCGACGCGCATGAGCGAGTCGCTGGCGAAAAAGCAGCAGGGTGTGGAGCACTGGGTGCACGATGTCGATTGGCTGGAGTCGCTCGAACTGCTTGCCGGGCGGCCGACGGTGAACATCGAAGGGATCACGGGCGGATACACGGGACCCGGCGGCAAGACGATTCTGCCGCATCGTGCGTCGGCGAAGCTCGATATGCGGCTCGTGCCTGACATGACGGCCCAGGGCGCGCTGGCGGCGATCAAGGCGCATCTGGCGAAACACGGCTTCGGCGATATTGAAGTCAACATGACGGGCGGGTACGATCCGACGATAACGCCTCAGAAGTCAGCGCTGATTCAGGCGCAGGCGGCGACGTATCGGAAACACGGAATCGAGCCGGTGTTCTGGCCTCGGCTGGCGGGATCGTGGCCGGGGTATGTGTTCACGGGTGCGCCGCTGAATCTGCCGGCGGGACATTTCGGATTGGGCCACGGCAACGGCGCGCATGCGCCGGATGAGTATCTGGTGATCGAATCGGCCAATCCGAAGGTGCAGGGGATGGACGGAGCGGTGCGGTCGCAGATCGAGTATCTGTATGAGCTGGCCAGCATCTGAAGCGCACCTCGCCCTTACGGCCAGGGCTGTCTCAGCCGCGCGCGTAAAGGGCGGGGTTCATGAGCGATCCGGACGCTCCGTTACCGGCTTGTCGCCGACTCCCGGCAGCGCGCGTTTCGGGCCATCGGTGAGGATCGATTCGAGATCATCGTAGGCATAGATCGTTGGCGCGTGATCCTGCATCAGGCCGCCGGTGTCCGCCGTCGGACCATAGTTGCTGTAGAGGTCGCGTCCCAGCATGCGCAGCATCGCGAGCAGCTGTCCGCGGTGATGCGAGGTGTGCGTCATGCGGCGCGTCATCACCCAGGCACGCGAACGGCGGACGTCGAAGAATGAGGTTTCGGCTTCCCACCACGCGTCATCGGTGCGCTGCAATGCGGCGAGCCGCGCGGCGCTGTCCCCGGCATAGCGGCGGACGAACCCCATGCGCGCTTCCTGTTCCGGCAGCGGCGGAGCCTTCACGTCGATTCCGAGCATCGTGCGAAACCAGATGTCTTCGCTGACGCATTGATGCACCATCTGCTCATGCACGCTGCGGCCGCGATGGTCGGTGTGGTGCGGGCGAACCGGTAGATCTTCGTCGCGAAAAAGGCTCCACGCGCTGAGAACCTTGATCCGCTCGGTGGCGTACGTGTCGACCAGGAAATCGTACTTCATACGCGTATCGTATCGACTCTCTTCACAAAACGGTTTTGCAACCGGCCTTCATGCAAAAATGGAATTGGACCCCCAACATGACAGGTTCCCAGACTCGCCAGAAATTTCTCGACTATTTTGCCGATCGCGGCCATCGCGTGGTGCGCAGTTCGTCGCTGGTTCCGGCCAACGATCCGACGCTGCTGTTCACCAACGCGGGCATGAATCAGTTCAAGGATGTTTTCCTTGGGATGGAAAAGCGCGACTACAACCGCGCGGCGACGGCGCAGAAATGCGTGCGGGCGGGCGGCAAGCATAACGACCTGGACAATGTCGGCTACACGCGGCGTCACCACACGTTCTTCGAGATGCTGGGCAATTTTTCCTTCGGCGATTATTTCAAGCGCGACGCGATCGCGTACGCGTGGGAGCTGATCACGAAGGAATACGGTTTGCCGAAGGATCGGCTGTACGCCACCGTTTTTCGCGAGGACGATGAGGCCGAGAAGCTGTGGCAGGAAGTGACGGGAATGCCGATTTCGCGCATTTTCCGGCTCGACGAAAAAGACAATTTCTGGCAGATGGGCGAGACGGGTCCGTGCGG
>JAIQFJ010000577.1 GCA_020073325.1 Terriglobia bacterium
CGCAGGTCGATCAGTTCGACGCTGACGTGATGCTCGCGCTCCAGTTTTTGCGCCGCCTGCAGCGCGCGCGGAACTACCGCGCCATAGGTGATGACCGTGAGGTCGGTTCCGGGCTGCACGACTTTCGCTTTGCCGAACGGGATCGTGTAGTCGGGGCCGGGATAAGGCGCGCGGCCGTAGGTTTCGCGGTAGAGGCGCTTGTGTTCGAGGAACAGAACCGGGTCGTCGCAGCGAATTGCTGTGCGCAGCAAGCCCGCGGCGTCCAAGGCATTCGACGGGAAGACCACGCGCAATCCCGGAATGTGCGTGAAAATGCTCTCACCGCACTGCGAGTGATAGATCGCGCCGCCGGTCAGGTAGCCGCCAATCGCGACGCGGATCACGAGGGGCGCGGAGAAGGCGTTGTTCGAGCGCCAGCGGATGACGGGGAGTTCGTCACGTAGCTGCATCATCGCCGGCCAGATGTAATCGAAGAACTGGATTTCCACCACCGGCTTCAATCCGCGGGTGGCCATGCCGGTGGCGCGGCCGACGATGTTGGCTTCGGCAATCGGAGAGTTGAAGACGCGATCGGGGCCGAACATGCCTTGCAAACCGGATGTCAGTTTGAAGACTCCGCCCTTACCTTCGACCAGCCTTTGCTTCAAGTATTCTTCGCGGCTGCAGGCGGCGACGTCCTCTCCGAAGATGACAACGCGCTCGTCGCGGCGCATCTCGTCGCGCAACGTGGTGTTGATCAAGTCTGCCATCGTCTTGTTCGGCGCGGCGGAGCGCTTGCCGTCCGCCGCAGTTTCGGGGGCACCCACTGCGGGTTGCGTTGCGAACTGCGCCGAGGTGGGATCGAGATCGGGCGAGTACACGAAGTCGTAAATCGTTTCCGGCTGCGGCGGCGCGGCTTCGAGGGCGCGGTCGGCGTCGGCCTGGAGCTGTTCCTCGATTTCCTTCTCGATTTTGTTGATCCCTTTTTCGTCGAGGATGCCCTCGCGCAGCAGGAACATCTGCAGGCGCGGCACGGGGTCACGGGCGGCATCGGCCTGGCGTTCGGAGTCGGGCCGGTAAAGGCGCTCGTCGTCGGAAAGCGAGTGCGAATACGGGCGGATCACGTGGGCATGGACAAAGGCGGGTCCGTGGCCGCCCCGGCAATGATCAGCCGCACGCTTGAAGGCCGCAAAGGCGACGATTGGGTCCGTGCCGTCCACCTCTTCGAAATGGAAATTGGGGAAGCCGGAGACTATGCGTGAAATGTTGCCGCCGGAGGTCTGCACTTCGACCGGCACGGAAATTGCGTAGCCATTGTCCTGCACGCAGAAAATTACCGGCAGGCGGCGGTTAGACGCAGTGTTCAGCGCCTCCCAGAATTCGCCTTCGCTGGTGGTGCCATCGCCGAGCGAGACGTAGGTGATTTCATCGCCCTGGAATTGGACGTCCTTGAACTGGCGATAATCGCCGTCGGCTTTCTGGGCGGCTTTTGGATGCGCGGCAAAATAGCGCCCCCCTTCCGCGCATCCGACGGCTTGCAGGATCTGAGTTCCGGTCGGAGAAGACTGGGTGACGACATTGAGCCGCTGGTAAGCCCAGTGCGAAGGCATCTGGCGGCCGCCGGAGCTGGGATCGGCGGCGGCGCCGACGCCCTGCAGCAGCATTTCGTAAGGGGTTGCGCCCAGGGCGAGGCAGAGGGCGCGGTCGCGATAATAAGGATAGAACCAGTCGTAGCTGGGTTTCAGCGCGAAAGCGGCGGCGACTCCGACGGCCTCGTGTCCGGCGCCCGAGATTTGGAAGAATATCTTCTGCTGGCGCTTGAGCATGATCTCGCGATCATCCACGCGCCGCGAGGTGAACATGATGCGATAGGCATCAATCAGCTGCTGACTGGTCAGGCCCTGATAGCTCTTGGGCTTCCGGGTAACGTTGTTTTCATTCAGCTTGGGATCGACTTTGGTCGTGGCCATCGTTTGCCGCTCACCCCACCGAGCTTCAGCCCCGCATCATTGTAAATCAGCTGTCAGCTCTCAGCTATCAGCTCTCGGTAGAATCTCTCGATCCCGAGCCGCGGGGCTTGTTGTCAGTATCTTGCAAGGTAATTGACGGTCGATTTGTGCGGGGTCCAGCCTTTTTCTGAGAGCTGAGAGCTGAGAGCTGAGAGCTGAGAGCTGAGAGCTGAGAGCTAATCCCCCGCCCCATCATTTATCCTGATTCATACATGATCCGTTTCCTGCGCCCCTTTGATCCGCATCGCATTCGCCTGCTGGTGTTTGACCTGGATGGCACCCTGATCGACTCCCGGCTGGATTTGGTTCATTCCGTGAATGCGACGTTGCGGCATATTGGACGCCCCGAACTGGACGGCGACATCATTGCCAGCTATGTGGGAGATGGCGCTCCGGTGCTGGTGCGGCGCGTGCTTGGGGACGCGGACATGGCCAACGAAGCGCTGCTCCGCGAGGCGCTGGAGTATTTTCTCGGCTACTACCGCATCCACAAGCTTGACCACACCGTGGTTTATGAGGGGATTCCGGAGATGCTGGCTCGCTTAGCTGAGCCGTCGAACGGATTGCAGCGGGAGATGGCGGTGTTGTCGAACAAGCCGGTCAATCCTTCGCGCGATATTGTGCAGGCACTGGGGATGGCCGACTTCTTTGTTCGTATCTATGGCGGCAACAGCTTTCCGACAAAAAAACCCGATCCGCTGGGGGTGCAGACCATATTGCAGGAAACTGGCATCGCTGCGGAGCAGGCGCTGATGATTGGCGATTCGTCGGTTGACGTGCTGACGGGGCGGAATGCCGGGTTGTGGACTTGCGGCGTGAACTACGGGTTCGCGCCACACTAGCTCGAAGAGGTGCCGCCGGATGTGCTGGTGGAGACGCCTCGGGAACTGGGG
>JAIQFJ010000578.1 GCA_020073325.1 Terriglobia bacterium
GATCGGATCGAGCGTAGAGGCCCGCCATGCCGGCAGAAATGCCGCAGCGAGCGCGACCAGGATGAAAGCCAATACCAGTCCCGCGAGCAGTTGGATATCGTGCTCCGGTTGGATGGGAGCGACCGCCGCGATCGCGGTGCGCGCCGCCCAGACCCCTACCAATCCCGCGGCGATGCCGATGCCGACCAGAACCGCGACGCGACTATAAATCGAAGCGAAAATGCGTGCACGAGTCGCTCCCACAGCGATCCGGATACCGAGTTCTCTCCGCGACGTCTCCACTTCGTGGCTGATGAGCCCATACAGGCCGATCATCGCCAGAACCAGCGCGAGAACCGCGAAACTGCCGAAGAGCCAGTTCTCCAGCCGTTGCAGCGTGAGCGAGTTGGCGATCACCTGCTCCATCGTCTCCGGCGTCCGGAACGGCAGGCTGCGATCCAGATTTTCGAAAGTGCCGCGCAGATCGGGGATAAGCGAAAGCGGATCGTTATCGGTGCGGATTGCCAGAGCCATCGACGAGAGAGAGTTTTTTCGCTGCGCCTGCGGGACCTGCGAGATGGGAAAATCCATTTCTGCGAGCGCGGGTCCAAATACGTTTTGCCGGACGTTGCTCACCACTCCGATAATGACAACCTTTCCGTTTCCATCCCGAATCGCCTGTCCGATGGGATCGAGATCGGGAGGGATAAACCGCTCCACGAATTTTTGGTTCACCACCATCACGGCCTGCGAAGTGGGTGTATCGAGTTTGTCGTCGAGCAGCCGCCCCTTCACCAGCCGGATCCCGAAAGCAGGAAAATATCCAGGCGTTACGAGCCGAAACTCGGCTAACCGCGCTTTATCGGGAGGCGCCGGCGGCTGGCCGATGATCTGGATGTCGCTATTCCAGCCCCAATTCTTAATCGGAAGGATCTGAATCAGGCCCGCGGACTGCACGCCGTGCATGGCGCGGACGCGATCGAGCATGGGAGTGTAGAAATTGGCCACAACATCGCTTGTTTCATAGCCTCCGGGCGAAAGATTGATCTCCGCGGTCAGAATATGCGAGGGCTCGAATCCGAAGTCGGCGCCGCGAAGATTCGACAGAGCGCGAAACACCAGCCCGGACGTCACCAGCAGCACCAGCGCGAGCGCGACCTGCACGGTCACGAACAGCGCGCGCAGCCTGCCCTGGCGCCGGTCCATTCCTCCGCGCTGCCCACTGCGCAAGGATTCGACCGCCGAAACGCTCGATAAACGCAGCGCCGGCCACAGTCCCGCGACCAGGCTGGTGAGGATCGAAAGCACCAGAGATGCCGCCAGAACGTTGCGATTCAACTCCACCTCGCCTCCGCGATTCAACGCGGCGACCAGCAGCGCTCTGGTCGCGTCCAGCAGTCCCGAAGCGAGCAGGACGCCGAGCACTCCGCCCGCCACCGCCTGCGCGAGGTTTTCGCCCAGAAGCTGCATGACTGTTCTGCGGCGGCTTGCGCCGAGAGCGCTCCGAACGGCGAATTCATGCTCGCGGCTCACTCCACGCACGATCAGCAAACCCGCCAGGTTCACGCAGCCGACCGCGATGAGCGCCAGCACGGCGAGCCCAAGCAGACGCAGCGCCCCGTTCGAACCGCCGATGGTGAAGGTCGCCACGTCAATCAGCTTCACTCGCCGATTCTTGGTGGCGGGATAGACCTGGCCGAGATGTTCGAAGATCCGGTTGAATTCGCGTTGCGCGTCCTGAGGCGAAATTCCCGGAAGAAGTTTGGCGACAGTGGGCAGCCAGTGACTGCCGCGCGCCTGCCGCTGACTCTGGGTCATGTTCAACGGAAAATAGATCGCATCGGTCTGGCTAATCGGGAAACGGAATGCCGGCGGCATCACTCCGATAATCGTGTAGGGAAGGCCGTCAAGTTTGATCTTTGAGCCGATTGCATCCGCGCGGCCGCCCATCACGTTGCGCCAGACTTCGTTGCTCAGAACGGTGACAAAGTTCCGGCCCGGCTCTTCCTCTCCGCTCTGGAATGTCCGTCCCAGGATCGGGCGGACGCCGAACACGTCGAAGAAATTATCGCTGGTCGCCACGGCGTGGAGCGAGATCGCGGAGCCCTCGATTTCGGCATTCACCGCGCGAAAAGAATTGTAGGCGGCCAGGACCGCGAAACCGGATGAATCGCGCCGCCAGTCGTTGTACTCCGGGTAGGATGCGGGCTGCGTGTAGCCTTGCGGCGCGATGGTCTGCATCGCGAAGATCTGGGAAATGTCGCGGAACGGGAGCGGCCTTACGAACACGGCGTCCAGTACGCTGAAAACGGTCGTACTCAGTCCCACCGTGAGCCCCAACGTGCCGACTACAACCAGCGTGAAAGCCGGAGAATCTTTGAATCTTTGAAGCATGCTCATCGCGCCAATGCCTCCGTGGTCAGAGGCGATTGCATCTGGCGTTCCAGCCTAAGTCGCCGGTTTAGAAGCGATAGACGCGGGACGAAGTCCGATTTTGGGACTGGCTGTTCGCCGGCGCAGTGCCACGTGCAAGTTTTTGCCACTTAGCATCGCAATCCTGGTGATTGTAATGATGAGCCGGAATGCCGACTTCCGCATCGCCTCGGCAACTCGGATCGGATTCTCTTGCACGAATTGCCGGCATTTCCGAGTCGCCGGCCACACACTCGGAGCGGCACATGAGGTCGGCTTTCTCCCCTTTTGCGGCTCTCACGATTCGGTATCGTTGTACTGATAGCCGTGGCCTTTCACTGTGCGGATTACCCAAGCGTTGCCGCCCAGTTTTCTGCGAAGGCCTCGAACGACCACATCGACAACATTGCTTCCGCCGAAAGGCTGCTTCCAAACCTCACGCAGCAATTCGTCGCGTGTCACCACGCTGCCGGGACGCTGTGACA
>JAIQFJ010000155.1 GCA_020073325.1 Terriglobia bacterium
CAGGTTCGGATAGCGCTCGCGCGCGGCCAGCGCCAGGTGCCCGGTGGCTCCGCCGAGATCGACCAGGTGATGGAAGCGCGACAGATCGTGCGCCGCCACCACTTTCGGCGAGCTGAGCATGCCGAAGCCGTGCATGCCCATCAGAAAATCGCGCTTGGCTTCCTCGGTCTTGAAGAAGTGAGTGAAGATGCCGCCTTCGAGTCCGAAGGTCTGCCTCCAGCGATGCGAGCCTTCGAGCACCGCGTCTTCCAGATGCCCCCACATCGGATACAGCGCGGTGTTCGAGTAGAGAATGTATCCGGTGAGCGTGTGCGGGCTGGAGCGGCGCAGGTATTCGTCGGCAACCGGCGTGTTGACGAACGCGTCGCCGCGCTTTTCAAGCAAGCCTAGCGAGGCGCAGGCTTCCAGCAGCCGATCGAGCTCGGCGGCCTTGGGGCGCTCGCCGTCGAAGATGCCGAGCGCGACGGCGGCGAACATCGTTTTCGATCGGCGGAACGCTTCGATCAGGTCGAGAATGGGCGCGGGGTCGGTCATTTTCGAAAATGGTCATAGCCGCGAGGTTCGATCGCGCGGCCTTCGAATCGTATCTCACCGGGCGTCCCGCGGACAATCTTGCCGATGCGGATGGTCCCGCGCGGCGCGCGGCGCTTCGCCGGAAGTGTGAAAAGCAGTTCGTAATCTTCGCCGCCGTTGAAAGCACGATCGAGCGTCGAACCCGGTGCGATCGGGATGCGATCGAGTTCGGCGGCAACACCGGAGGCGATGCACAAGCGATGCAAGTCGAGCGAGAGTCCGTCGCTGATGTCCATGCAGGAAGTGGCACGGCCGACGAGCTGCCGGCCGAGCGTGAGCCGCGGCTGAATGGGTCGGTCCCACGGCTTTCCGAGCTTGCCGGAAACGTAGATGGAATCGCCGGCGCGCGCGCCATCGCGTCGCAGAGCTTTGCCGCGTGCAATAGAGCCGCACACCATGACGTCGCAATAGATTTTTTCGGCGTGCGACAAATCGCCGCCCGCGAGAGCGGTCTTGTAGCGATTCCCTACGGTCAGCAGGCCGCGATAAAACGCGTCGATCCAGCGGTCGTGATTCGGAGGCACCGCGAGCGAAACGAGACAGAATCGCGGCGTGCCCCCCATGGCCGCGATATCGCTCAGGCTGCGGGCGAGGGCTCGCGCGCCGATGTCGCGCGGTTTGTGGTCAGCGAGGAAGTGAACGCCTTCGATCATCTGATCGGTCGTGAACAGCAGCTCTTCGCGGGCGCGCGGCCGGTAGATGGCGCAGTCGTCACCGATGCCGAGCGAGAGCGCATCCTTGAAGCGCGCCATCCGGCGGATTCGTTCGATGAGCTCGAGTTCGCTTAGCATTGTGGCGCTGCCATTTAATCAGCATGGAACACGAGCCCGGCCGGCAGCTCTTCGCCGAAAAGTTTGCCCATGGCTGCCAACTGATCTTCCGCAGCGGCGTCGAAATCAATATCCGGAAACGATCTGCGAATCACGTCGAGCGTGGTGCCGGAAAGATCGCGCGTGGCGTCGCCTGTGCGTCGAGCCATCGATGCGACGGCATCGTCCGCCTTCGGAATCTTCGCGATCGCTTCGATCCAGCGCTGCGCTGTGGACGCCGGCAGCACTTGATTGATCGGGCCGTAGAAAAGCTTTCTGGCTCCCAGTCGTGCGAGGCACCACAGCGCTGTGTCGACCAGTTCGCCTTTCTTGATGCGGGCGATCAGTTCGTCGCCAAGCTGCGTCTTGGTCTGGATCGGCAACAACTCGAGGCTCGCCGCGGCGCGCCACATTTCGCGCAGCAAGCTGGGATTCACGCGCGGGCGTTTGGCGGCGCGCGGCAGGAGCGTCGGCGAGAGGCGCTGGAAAATATCGGTCTGCTGGTTGCGATTCAACCCGCCCGCGACGCGGCCCCAGAAAATCCACCACTCGATCTCGTTTTGAACCTGATTCGCAAATTGCAAGCCGCCGGCATACACGCGGCGCGCTTGTTCGATGCGGTAATCGTCGCCGGGAAAACCGAAGCCGGGGCGCAGGCAGAATCCGCAAAGATTCAACCAGCGCAGCTCGTGCGCGGGGCTGCGTTTGCGGCCATCGGCGAGTTCCAGCATATGATCGCCGAGCTTGCGGATCGCCGAAAGCGGCCACGAATTGCGGCCGAGGCCCAGCGTTTGTTCGAGCCGCGCGGGAAGCGCCGCGGGCTCGACCGTCGTTTCCAAAAATGTCGCGGGGATCAATGCCTCCGCGGCCGCCAGCGCTTCTTCGCTGACCACCGCCGCGGGTCGCGATGCCGCCGCTTGCGCCGACTTGCGCAGCTCGAATTGCAGGCGCCAGCGATGCTCACTCGCTTTCGAATCGGCCCAGATTTCGAGCGTGCCGACCTCGGTCAGCTTCGCGCCGAGCTTCACCGGAACCAGGCGCTCGCCTGCTTTGCCGAATCGCAGCACGGCGTTCAGGGGAGCATGCAGATGAAGATCGCCGTCATTTGCGGAAAACTCAACCAGGTCGCCGGGTTTGTCATCGGCGCGTGTACGCGAGCTGTACAGTCGAAACGCGACGGGCTTGTTGGTGACCAGTTGCAGATTGCCCGGGTCGACTTCGAGCGTCGAGCCTTCCTCGGCGCCGCGCGGCACCAGACATAGAGTGCGCAACATCTCGTCTCCGCCGGCAAGGCCGATGAAATACGATCGCGGCAATCCACCGCGAACCAGAAGTCCCGCGCCGGTCTGGCGAACGTAGGAATAATACGCCGCGCCGACGGCGACCGCCAGATCCAGGTCGCGATTCTCGAAAATGACGGGACGCCGGCCCGACCAGTGCTCCATCACATCCGCGACACGCTGGCGCAGAATTTCGGGAATGAAGAATCCGCCGTTGAATAGAATCGCGTCGGGCTTGGCGTCGCCCGCCGACGCCAGAAACGCGGCCAGGTGACGAGTCACCGCCGGATCGGCGACATACGGCAGCCCGAGCTCGCGAAAGAGACTTTTCTCTTCTTCCTTCGGCTTGTCTGTCGACTCGCACATCGGCAGAAATCCGTCGAGCGCGAGCTCCAAAACTTCTTCGCGAAGAATTTCCGTGCGCAGCGTCCCGCCGACCAGCGCCGAACCCGCGCCGAGCACCGTGACCTCGACACTCCTCAGATTCGGATCGGAAAGAAGCTGCTCTTTGGCTGCGGCGCACTGGCGGCGAAGACCGCTGCGCTGGCGGATCGAGAGAGATTTTCCGAGCTTCGCCTCAACCAGCCACGTCAGCGTGAGGTCGAGATTGTCGCCGCCGAGCAGCAGGTGCCGGCCGACCGCGGTGCGGGTGAAATCGACGCGATCGCCCTCGCGCGCCACACGAATCAGCGTGAAATCGCTGGTGCCGCCGCCGACGTCGCAAACCAGCACCGTCTGTCCATCGAAAAGATTCTTCTGCGACCGCGCCAGGTCGTTCGCGATCCAGGAATAAAACGCGGCGGCCGGTTCTTCGAGCAGGGTAAGATTTTCGATCCCCGCTTCGCGCGCTGCGGCCACAGTCAGCTCGCGCGCTTCTTCATCGAAGCTTGCCGGAACCGTCAGAACGATGTTCTGCTCGCCGATCGGCAAGCCGTGCTGTGCCGTGAACGCATCGCCCAGGTGTTTCAGGATGCGTGCCGAAACTTCGACGGGCGAAAGAACGCGTCCGCCTTCCTGCGCATCCCACGGCAGAATTTTCGCCGTGCGATCGACTTCCGGATTCGAGAGCCAGCTCTTCGCCGAATGGACGCTCTTGGTCGGCACCAGCGCACCCTGTTCGCGCGCGTAAACGCCGACATATTCCTGATCGCCCAGGTAGAGAAACGACGGCAGCGTCCGGCGCGGCTCGATGCGTCCCTGCGCGACGTACTGCGCAACGTCCTGAACTTGAATCGGCGGATAATCCGCTTCGGCCGCTTCCTTCGGGTCGATGTATGCCAGTGCTGAGTTGGTAGTGCCGAGATCGATGCCGATGTTCATTTTTCAGCGAACTACTCGACTTCAATCTCCGCGGGCGCGATCAGGTTGCCGGGCGGCAGCGTGGGAAGCTCCACTTTATCGGCCCGCCAGCCTTTGTGGCGCAGCGTGCCGCCAGGAGCCTTACCGCTGGCCGGAACATTGCCGATCAGTTTCACGCCTTCAGCTTCGGCTTTCGTGTAGGTCCCTTCGACGCCGTCAATCACAGGGGCGAGCTGAAGATAGCGCTGCATCGACTTGCGCGCGTTCTCCTGAACATCGCGCACGGCCGCGCCCACCTGCTCGTCGGAGTACGCCGAAATATCTTCCATCAGAAAATCGACCAGCCGCGCATCGCGCTGCAGGATCGACAATATCTGGACGGCTCCATCCGTGGGACCTGCCTGCGGCTTCGGCGGCGCCGCAGGCCGCATCGGAACCACCTTGGAATATCCGAACGCCTGCGCGATGTCGGACGGAAGCGTGCCTCCAAACAGAATGGAGAAGAAAGCGCGAAAAGCAAATGTAATTCGACTCAAGATTGCCTCGATCGGGGTGTCTCTTTCTATTCTACGCGGGCGCGGGAGCCTGGCACGACAGTCGATTCACGCAGCTTCGCCAGCTCGCGGCGCGCGATGCTCGACCAGTGGCTGGACGGATCGAGCTTGAGATACGTGGTCCAATGCTGCACCGCCTTCATCGGCTGATTCGACCCCTGGTATAACAGCGCGACGTTGTAGTGCGCATCGGCATAATTCGGAGAAATTTTCAGTGCCGCTTCGTAGTGAGCCAGCGCCTTGCCGCGGTCGCCGCGCTCGTCGTAGAGATTGGCCAGGTCGAAATGCGCCAGTGCGTACTCCGGGTCAGCCTCCAGCGCCTGGCGATAATATTTCTCCGCCTCCGCCCATTTGCGCGCATTGAAGTAGATAGTTCCGAGATTCACCAGCGCGCCGGACGACTTCGGATCGAGATCGACGGCTTTGGAATACGCGTCGATCACCTGCTCCGCCGGTGCTCCGGTCTGCTCCAGGTCGAGTCCTCGCTGGAACCAGCGTTCGGCGGTCGCACGGCGCTCGCGCTCTTCGGCGGCGCGGCTTTTTTGGGGAAATTGCACCAGGCGCTTCAGCTCGGTGCGATCGAAATTGAGCACGAGCTGGCCGGAAACGGCTTCCATCAGGCTGCCGTCGATTTCGACTCGAACCTTTTTTCCGTCGCCATGAAGCTTGAGATCGGTCAACGGATTTTCGACATTTTCCAGATTGCGCCGCAGCGCGTTCAGCGCATGGCGAATGCGGACGGCGGGCACGCGATTGGCCCGAAGTTTCAACAGAGTCCGCAACGCGAGCAGTTCGAGGAAGCCGTAATCCGGAGTTGTCGCGACAAGCTTCTGCTCCTCCCAGCTCACCAATTGACGTTCGGTGATTCCCAGAAGACGGCGAACTTCCTGGCGCGAGTACGCCTGCTTTGAGGCAGCAGCGGCCACGGATCAAATTCTAGCAAGTCTCGAAAAGTGAAATCGCCGCGATGCCGGCGGCTCCGGCGTGCTGGCACGGAATTGCGTTGTCGCGGGTGATCCCGCCGAGCGCGAGAACCGGGATCTTCACGGCTCGCACGGCTTCGGAAAGCCGAGCCAGCCCGCGCGGCGATAAATCGGACGCCTTCGAGAGCGGTGCGAAGACCGGTCCGAAGACGACATAATCGGCGCCCTCCTGTTCGGCGGCGCGAACTTCATCGACGCTGTGGCAGGAGACGCCGATCAGAAAACCGGGCGGCGCAATGGTGCGGAACCGGCTGGGCTCGATCGAATGCGCGGGCAGGTGCACCCCCGCCGCTCCCGCCGCGAGCGCGACATCCATGCGCGTGTTCACGATCACTTTAGACTGCGGAACTTTCGCGATCACTTGTTTGACGAGCGCATGGAGCTCGCGGGCCGGCAGTTCTTTGTCGCGAACCTGGATCCAGTCGGCCGCCTTGCCGAGACCTCGCAAATTTCGATCGGTGATGTAGCAGCGGATCATTTGGAAGGCAGGCAGGGTTCAGTCACGCAGTCTCCTTCTGCGCTCGGCCCGGCGGACCTGCGGCTCGTCCATGCCGAAATAATGAGCGATCTCATGCCAGACCGTGTCCGCGACGTTCTTCTCCAACTCCGCCGGATTCCGCGACATACGCTCATGCGGACCCTGATAAATCGTGATCTGGTCCGGCATCCGAAAGCTGTCGCCGACGCTGCGCGCGGTCAGCGGGACGCCATGATACAGGCCGAGCAGCCCGGGACGCGGAGGCTCGCGCTCCACCACGATCGCGACATTGTCCAGGCGCCGGCGAAATCGCGGAGGGATTCTCCGCAGCGCACGTTCCACGATTCTGTCGAACTGCTCAGCGGTCAACTACGGGGTCACCTTGGTGGCGCGCGCGTCGGTTTCGCCGCGCAGCCAGATCGAAAGAGGAGCCTTGGGGCTCGGCGACGGCCACGGCATCACGATCCGCAGCGTTTGTTTCGCGCCTTCGCCCGCCACGGGGCGGGGCAGCTCGGCGACACTGAGGCCGGCGGTCGCGTCCCAGCCGGTTTTGTCGATCGTCTCCAGGTCGAAGCCTTTGAGCACTCCGTAAAATCCGTCGGCGGCTTTTTCATCGGTCAGAGAGAAAGTCTCGATGCGCGGCAGTCGCACGATTTTTCCCAGCGTCAGCGGATCCGACACGCCCGTGTCCGTTTCGATGGTCGCATTCAGAGTGCAGCCGGATTGGCCGACCGCGCCCGGGTCGAGCGAGAGGAACAAAGCGCCCGAGCCCGCCGACACGAGCTGCGCGCTCGCCTGCTTTTCTCCCGTGCGCAGCTTCAGCGGCTGCACCGTGCGAGCCGCTTCGGCGCACTGCAGCGCAAGCGTTGGCTGCGCGTCCGCCGGATCGATCTTCATCGCGAAGCTGACCCACGAACCGGCTGGAATTTCGCCATCCCGCGGCGTGACGATCAAATCGCGCGGGATCGACGGCTTCGCTTCCAGGATTTTCGGCCTGGACGCGAGCACCTGCAGCGCGATCGGCAAATGAATCGCCGCGGCCATCCCGTCGACTTTCGCGGAAATCGTCGCGCGGTCGCCAGGTTTGGCGCTGGCCTGCAACCGGATCGTGGCAGCTCGATGCGACGGATCTTCGGCCGCCGCCAGCACGATCTCCGCCCGATCCGATTCGAGCGAACTGATGCGATCGAGCCCGGTGCCCGTCAGCACGACTTTCTGCGCCCGCTCTCCCGCGTTGACGCGGATCCGGTCGAGCTTCGGCAGCGGCGCCAGAACGCGGAATGGAACATCGGCCGTCGCGCCGTCGATCCGCGAGAGCGCGAACAGATACGGCCCTGGCCGCAGTGCGTCGGTATCGACTTCCACCCGAAGATTCTGCTGCGGAGCCGGACGTTCCGCGGGTAGATCGAGCGCAATCTGGTGCGCGCTCTCCGGACGATGCACCGCGGCACGATCGACGAACAGAAAGTCGCACCCCGCGATTTCAACATCCACCGGACCGCTGCCCGCGACCAGTTTCTGCTGCGATTCCGGCGTAATCTGCGCCCCTTTCAGATCGTCGAAACGATGGATGCGCACGGTGCCGCCCACTTTGTACGTATCCCAATCCCAGGTGCCTTGCAGCGTGTACGCGCCCGGCGCGCCCGGAAATTTCCGCAGGTCGACCCGCAGCGCCCGTTCATCGGGCAGCGCACGAACCGCGATATGCATCGGCGGCTGCGAAAATCCCTGCGGCATCAGGACCCAATCGAAAACATGATCCATCAATTTCCATTGCGCGACGCTATCGAGCTTCACCGGAAGACCGCCGCGCATTCCAATCGGCAGGTCGCCTCTCAGGATCGTCGACACCGGCGCCGCCGCATTCGTCAGGCGATAGGCCCACATATAGGCCAGCTTGTTGCGGCTCTTCGGCCCGAGCTGCGCGCACAGCGTCATTCCATCCGACTCCGTCGGCACCGCATAGACGCTGCGAAATTCCGTGTCGGGCATCAGGAATTGCTTGATCATCGGCAGCGCGCCCGCGCCGGGGAAAAGCCCGCCCGCATTTTCGAAAAATCCGTCGATCCCCTTGCCGGCCATGGTCGCGGGACCCGCGCGCCGGCCCGATCCCAGCGGATCGTACGTCGAAACCGATGGATTCATCGCGCGGACCAGCGCGAAGATCGCCTGCTCAGCCGGAGTGGTGGGGCGGAGCGGGCGCTGCGTGTCGTCGTCTTCCTGCTCTTCGAGTTCCCGCGCGAGCTGCAACCCCGCTTCGAGATCGGCAGTCTGATCGGCATAATCGGCCAGCGCGGCGACCATGTTGTCGTCCTTGGTCACCAGATTCGTCAGCCGCTTTTCGTCCAGCCCCTGCGGCGCGAAAACGACCAGGACGATTCGCGCGGCCGCCGGCAGCGACCATTCCGTGGAACTGGCCGCCAGGCG
Organism: Terriglobia bacterium; assembly: GCA_020073325.1. Taxonomy (GTDB): domain Bacteria; phylum Acidobacteriota; class Terriglobia; order Bryobacterales; family Bryobacteraceae; genus Palsa-187. The sequence continues at coordinate 8,404 of JAIQFJ010000155.1, forward strand.
CGGTTCGAGCACGGTGATCTGTCCGTCGTTCGCCTTGGGCACCACTACCAGGGTCAGCTTCGCGTCCTTCCCCAGATTCGCCGGGAGATCGAGCGGCGCATAGCTAATGCGATAACTCGCGCCCAGGTTGTTCGCCCGATGGATGGGAATCGGCTGCGGCGCGTTGGACCCGGCCGGTCGCGCGGAGAGGCGGAAACTGGTGACCGACGTGCTGCCGACGCATCCTCGCGGAGCGCCTTGAACGAGTGCGGCCACAAGACATAACCCTGAAGCGAGAACAACGGGTTTCGCCAGCATGTTTCTCAGTTTAGCCGACCGCGAATTCGGCTGGTCACGCGGATCAGTGTGATATAAATGGGCTGCTATGACCAAGCAAGAGATTATCCTGGCCAACCAGCAATACTTGTATCCCGCCGTCTTTCACTATTACAAGGAGCCGCTGGTGGTCACCAAGGCGAAGGATCAGTACGTCTGGGATATCGACGGCAATCAGTACCTGGATTTTTTCGGCGGCATCGTCACGGTCAGCGTCGGCCACTGCAATGAGACGGTGAACGCGAAAGTTCACAAGCAGCTCGACACGCTGCAGCATGTCTCGACGGTGTTCGCGAATGAGCCGCAGGCGGCGCTCGCGAAAAGAATCGCGGAAATCACGCCGGGCGGCAAGCTGACGAAAAGCTTTTTCACGAACAGCGGGACCGAGGCGAACGAAACGGCTTTTGTCACGGCGCGCTGCTACACGGGCAATCATGAAATTATCGCGCTGCGTCATAGTTATCACGGCCGGTCCGCGGTCGCGATGCAGGCCACCGGAAACGCCGGCTGGCGCATGGGACTCTCCGCGCCTTCGGGATTCGTCCATGCGATCAACGGCTATTGCTACCGCTGCCCGCTTGGCCTGACCTATCCGAGCTGCAACGTCCGCTGCGCCCGCGACATGGACGAAATGATCCGCACCTCGACCTCCGGAAAAATCGCGGCCTTCATCGCGGAGCCGATCCAGGGCGTGGGCGGCTTCATTACGCCTCCCAAGGAATATTTCGAAATCGTCCAAGGGATCGTCAAAAAATACGGCGGCCTGTTCATCAGCGACGAAGTGCAGACCGGTTGGGGACGCACCGGCGGTAAATGGTTCGGGATCGAACAATGGGGCGTACAGCCGGACATCATCACCAGCGCGAAGAGTCTCGGCAACGGCGCTCCGATCGGCCTCACAGTCGCGCGGCCGGAGGTCGCCGACGCGATGAAAGGCCTGACCATATCGACCTTCGGCGGAAATCCCGTCACCGCGACGCAGGCCAAGGCCGTGATCGATTACATCGACGATCACAAATTGATGATCAATGCCGCCGAAGTCGGCGCGTATCTGCGGGCGAAGCTGGAAGAGATGCAGGCCAAGCATCCCATCATCGGCGAAGTGCGCGGCATGGGTCTGCTGGTCGGCGTCGAGCTGGTGGAGGATCGCGAGACCAAAGCTCCCGCGGCTGCCGCGGTCAACGCGTTGATGGAAGCGACACGCGAGAATCGCCTGATGATCGGTAAGGGCGGGACTTGGGGCAACGTGATCCGCATCTCCCCGCCGCTGAATATTTCCAAGTCCGACGTCGACGAGTTCGCGCTGCGCTTCGAAGCGAGCCTCGCGCATGTCGAAAAGGCCCAAATGGCGGGTGCGGGACGCTAATGGCTCTGGAAGAAAAGGCGTTTTACCGCGAATCGCCGACCACCAAGCCGGCGACGCTGAATTGTCCATTCTGCCGGACCCAGGACACCTACGATCTGCGCTGGATGGTCCGCAAAAAAGTCGAGCAGCTCCCGCGCGGAGCCGACGAACGCGACCGCGCACGATTCGCGAAATTCCTGAGCTACATGGTCCTGATGGACGACAAGGCCATGTGCAAGAACATGCGGTGCCGGAAACGCTTCGACATTTCCGGCATCAAGACCATGGCGTTTATTTGACCCCTACCGCCGCGGAGCCCAGCCCGCAGTCAACGTGACCATTACGCTGCGTCCGGGCAACAGATTCAGCAGATCGTTGGGGGTCGGGACAAACGCTGCCGTAAGGGTCGGCTTGTTTGCGGGTGTGACGCCGATGAGCGCGTGGTTATCCGCGAGATTGTTCACCGCCACGCCGATCTTGCTGCCGCGCAGGAAGGACTGAGTCTTAATCGTGTAATTCACGAACACGTTGACGATATCGAACGGATCGATCTTCACCGCCTGGTTCACCGGGTATTTAATCGGGATGCCGTTGATGGTATAGCTGAGCGAGCTGTTGTCGTTATACAGCGTGCCGACGCGCTTATTGACCAGGCCTACATCGAAGTTTTTGTGCCGCCAGAGAAGGCTCTGGGTTTCCACATCGCTGGGCGTGTTCTGAACCCACAGTCCGCCATTCGGGAAGCTGCGGCCTTCCTGGTACTTGGCTGAGCCGGCGGTGCCGTTGAGATACAGCGAGAAGCCACCGCCGAGGATAATGTTGCTTTCCGCTTCAAGCCCCTTCGTGTTGCTCGGTCCTGTTGGAGTGTAGACGGGCTCGGCCGACAGGACATCGGTGAAGGACGCGTAGCCGTTCTGGAAATGGATGTAATAGGCGTCCAGGTCCAGTGTCCAGCGACGGTACTTCAGAACCGTGCCTGTCTGGTAGGTTTTGGCCAGGGTCGGTATCGGCGGAGTCAGAACGTTGCCTCCCGGGACATCGAAACATTGCTTGGCGGAATCTGGCTGCCCTCGGCAAACTGACCGTACACGGACCAGTTGCTCTTAATGGAGTAACGAGCCGCCGCGTTCGGCAGCCAGCTGTTGTAGTTGACCCGGTGATTGACAAACTGCGCGCCGCCGGCGCAAACGGGCGGCGTGTTGGCTGTCTTATTCGCCGCCACGAGCTTTCCGCCCAGGCACAGCACCGTATTCGTGTCCTGGTATTGATTGAGGTTGAAGGCGTAGTTGGCGTCCTTAAGGCCCACGGTGACGACGAATTTGGCAGCCAGATGCCATTCGTACTCGGCGAACGGGTGCGTCGTCTGCGTGATGAAGTGCTCGTGGAAGTTCGGGAAAGGCGTGTTCAGCTCAGTCACGAGATTGGACGGGTACTGATAGCGATCGGTATAGGCCCACTCATACCAGATGCCGGTGCGGAAGATTCCCCACTTGGTTTGCTTGCTCAGCACCGCGGTATCACCGGCACGCCGGAACCCGTTGAGCTTGTCCACGCCAGTTGGCGTGGCGAGGCTGAGGTCGACAGGGTTGCCTCCCTTCTGCAGGAATTGTTTATTCCAGTAGCGCGTCGTGTACAGTTTCATATCGAAATGCCAACCCTCGCCGAAATCGGCATTGTAGGAGGCGTAATCGAAATCGGTTTGAACGTGATACTTGCTGTAGCCGTAGAAATAGGCGTCTGGAGCGCCGTTCGGCAGGAAGGGAGTGCTGGTGCTCAGGAAGTTGTCGCCGAACTGTGCGACCTGCGCGCGCGTGGGATTGTTCGTATCCGGAGTGTTGGTCCAAATGTCGACCAACCCGCCGTATAACGTAATCGAGCTCCTGTTGTTGATCCGATATTGGTACTTACCGTAGCCCGCTACTCGTTTCTGGTAGTTGAAGGTCTGATACCCGTCCGACAGCAGTTGCTGCATATCCATCAGGAAGCTATTCTTCTTCCCGGGGCCAAAGAAGCCGCTTTCCGCGTCCAGTTGCAGCAGCCGCGTGTTGAAGGACCCATCGCTGCCCGTCACGCGGATGTCCGGGTCAGGAAACAATTGGGGCGACTGCAGATTGATCGATCCGCCGAAGTTGGCCGGACCGAATTCGGAGGAAAGACCGGGGCTGCGATCGAAGTCGACCGACGCGGTCCAACCGCTCGGAAACTGCGCCCAGGAATGGTGGGTCGGATCGTTGCTGTCTTCGAACGGAATGCCGTCGAAGGTCATCGAGTACTGTCCATCCTTGAACCCGCGGAAGAACGTCTTGCCCTGTCCGAGGCCGATCCCGTTCGCATTGATGCTGAACGTGCCGGGCGCGTAGTTGACATATTCCGAGTAGTCCGCGACCGGCGACATGAAATTCCTGATGAAGTCTTCGCTGACTTCCGTCCTGGCGGCAAGCGCCTCGAGCGTATTACCGGAAGGCGCCGTCGCCGCGGCCATCGAGATTGTCTCATTCACCGTGATCGAGGTCGCGACGCTCTCCACCGACATAGTGATCGGAACATCCAGCGTTACGCCCGGGTTTAATTGCGCCCCGGAGCGAGTCGCCAAAGCAAATCCGGGCGCTGCGACGCGAATCGAGTAGGCTCCCGGGGAGAGATCCGTGACCGAAAACCTCCCGTCGCTGTCCGTCGTCGCAGATTTTGCCACGCCGGTGGCGTCGTTCCTCACTTCCACAGTCGCGCCTGGAAGCGATTTTCCGGCCTGGTCCAGGACCGTGCCATTCATCGTAGCGTTTTGCTGGGCCTGCATTTGGACCAGGAAAACAAAGAGCGTGAGCGCGAATACACTGATCCGTCGGTTCGATACCTTCAGCATCAGACAACCCTCCCTTGAAATGTCCTCGTGGAACTTTCAACTAGGTTAGGGTCCGAAAGTAACGGTACGATTACGCTCTGGTTAAGAACGTGTGGCGCTGATTATCTAGCGTTGCGGAAAACCTTCCCGCCTTTCATCACAAACACAACTTTACGAACGGCGGTGATATCTTCGAGCGGATTCCCTTCGACGGCCACCAGATCCGCTTCAAACCCCGGCGCAATCGTGCCGATCTGCTGGCCCATGCCGAGCGATTCCGCCGCCAACGATGTCCCGCTGACGATCGCGTCCATCGGCTTGTCGTGCCCTTCTTTCACGCGATAAACGAATTCCTCCGCATTGCGCCCATGCGCGCCGGCCACCGCATCGGTCCCCAACACGACCTTCACGTTGTACTTTCGCGCATGCTGCAGGACCTCCGCCGTGATCGGAATCGCAGCACCCAGGTCTTTCATCGCCTGGTCGTTGATATTGGGAAAACTCGACCGCTGATCGATGTAGTTATGCAGCACGAGGAAGTTCGGATCGAAGAAAGTCCCGTGCTCCGCGATCAGCTTGAGCGTGTCGTCTTTGACATAATCCGCATGCTCGATCGCCGTGCATCCAGCCAGCACCGAAGCCTTCACACTTTGATCCGAGATCGCATGCACGATCGCCCGCAGCCCGACATTTTTCGCTTCCCCGCAGATCGCCTGGATCTGCTCATCGCTCAACGTCTGCGCTCCGCCGGAGCCGAGGCCGGAAGACGCAAACAGCTTGATCAGATCCGCGCCCTCTTCTTTCGTTTTCCGCACAAATGCGCGAAATTCGTCGGGAGTCTTCGCCGTGTTGTTGTTAATCTGCCGCACCGACGTCAGGATCCGCGGCCCCGGCAGCATTCCTTTATTGATCCGGTCCCGCACGTCGACATCGATCGGCGCGCCGACGCTTTGCACCGTCGTAAAGCCGTCCTGCAGCGTAACCCAGGCATTCTCTTCCGTAAACAGCGCCGAGCTTTTCGGATCCTCGCGGCCGTTCACCAGCTTATGG
>JAIQFJ010000156.1 GCA_020073325.1 Terriglobia bacterium
CCAGGAAGCGAAGGATTTCAAAGTCGTGGTGGCGTTCGATGCGCCGCCGGAAGAAGTGCGGCCGGGGCTGTCGTGCTCGGCGAAGATTGTGACGTCGATCCGGCGCGGAGTGCTCGCGATTCCGCTGCAATCGCTGACGGTGCGCAAGAAGATCGACCTGGAAGCTCCGGCGGACGGAAAGGTCATGGCGGCAACGACGGCTCCGTCCGACAAATCGATGAATGAGGAGTTGCAGGGGGTGTTCGCGATTGTGGACGGACGGGCTGAATTCCGCAAAGTGGAAACCGGGATCACGGGTGCCACCGACATCGAAGCGATCAGCGGATTGAATGAAGGCGACCAGATCATCACAGGCTCGTACAAAGTGATCCGCACGATCCGGAACCAGGCGCGTGTAAAAATCGACAATCGCCCTCCGGCACTGGCTGACGCAACACCCTAAAATAAAACTGAATGGCACAAGCGGCAGTCCTCGACTACGTGGATCGCGGCGCGCAACTGAAGCGCGACGGCGTCATCATCCGCACTTACAACCTGTTCAAGACGTACGTGATGGGCGATCAGGAGATCCACGCGGTATCGGGCATCGATATCGAAATTCGGAAAGGTGAATACGCCGCCATCATGGGCCCGTCGGGCTCGGGCAAATCGACGCTGATGAATTTGATCGGCTGCCTGGATACGCCGACCTCGGGTGAATATTATCTGGCCGGGAACCTGGTCAGCAAAATGGATGACGACGAACTGGCGCGGATCCGGAACAAGGAAATCGGCTTCGTCTTCCAGACGTTCAACCTGCTGGCACGTGCGACGGCGCTGCACAATGTCGAACTGCCGCTGATCTACGCGGGGCTTCCGCACAAAGAGCGCGAAGAGAAGGCCAAAGCGGCGCTGCGCGCGGTGGATCTGGAAAAGCGCATGCTGCACAAACCGAGCGAGCTATCGGGCGGCCAGCGCCAGCGCGTGGCGATCGCTCGCGCGCTGGTGAACAATCCCTCGATTTTGCTGGCGGACGAGCCGACCGGCGCGCTCGACACCGCGACGGGCGGCGAAATCATGAGTCTTTTCGAACGGCTCCATCGCGACGGCAATACCATCGTGCTGGTGACCCACGAACTCGACATCGCGATGCATGCGCATCGGATTATTCATATCCGCGACGGGAAGGTCGAGCGGGACGAACAGGTCAAAAAGTAGGCTGCCGGCTACTTCGGCAACATGGACTCCGTTTTCTTTATCAAATCGATCGAAGAGCGATAGGGATAGAGGCGGGACGCTCTTGCTGAAGGTCTGAAAGAACGAGGGCTTTCATCAATACTCGTCGAGATCCCGACCGTTGAACCGCTCCCTCTGGTCGCGGCTCGCAATGGTCGATTGCACGCCGGGCGAGGCGTGGATCGGTTCAGCGGCTGGGTTCGTCAGAGCAACGCGCGGATAAGGACCCAGCTCACTGCACACGAAGTGACACACGCCGCCGCCCCCACCGCGAGCGCCGCGCCGCCGACTTTCGCGAACATTTTGAGATTTATCTCCAGGCCCATGGCCGCCATCGACAATGCCAGGCTGATGTTGCCGACCTCGGTCAGCACGCCGGCCAGGCTCACCGAATAGCCGCTCTGGAATTGCAGGGTCGGCAGCAGATGCAGCGAATTCAGAATAAAGAGTCCGAAAAATCCCCATAGGAACGGCGGGACCAGACGCGCGTAATGGACCGTGACGCGATCGCTGCGGTTCTTGGCGTGCGCCAGTGCGAGCACCAGCAGCAGCGGCGCGAGCAGCGCGACGCGCACCAGTTTCACCAGCGTCGCGACGCCGCCGGCTTTTTCGCTGAACGCGAATCCCGCGGCGACGGCCTGGGGGACCGCATGAATTGTCGATCCGGCCCAGACACCATAGCCATTGTCGTTGAAGCCGATCAGTCCGCCGGCCAGCGGACTCACGAACATCAGCACCAGGCCGAGCACGTTGATCGCACCCATAGAGAGCATGACGTCCTGATCCTCGGCGTCGATCAGCGGCGCGACGGCGACGATCGCGCTGTTACCGCAGATCGCGGTGCCCGCGCCGATCAGCACGCTGGTCCGCGGCCAGACGCCGAACATTTTGCCGAACATGCGCGCGGAGATCATGGCCGCCGTCATCGTGCCGACAATGATGATAATGGCCCGGGTGCCGACGGCGGTCGCGTTGGCGAAGCTGAGCGTCGCGCCCGTGAGGACGATGGTCAGGGGAATCGTCTTGCGGGCGGCATGTTTCGCACCGTGAAGGACCTGCTTGCTCAGCGGAAGCACGGTGGCCGCCAGCGCACCGGCGAAGATCGCCAGAATCGCGGCGCTGACCGGCCGGCGAACGCCGGAGGGCCCTTCGACGCGGAAAGGGGCGAACGGCAGATAGTGGATCGCATAGGAGATCGCCGTGACGATCGCTGCCGCGATCCAGCCGTGCCAGGGGTGCAGCTTGGGCGCGGCGTGGTGCGCCGCTGGTTTCTTTTCGACGATGGGGAGCGTATAGGCTCCCTCCATCGACCCGAGGGAGCGGAGAGCTTCGGGGCTGAGCTTGAAAGATGGGGTCATGAGCGGTCCGGTCGAGCCCCCGCCATGACTGGCGGGGCTTGCGATCGGTGTTTGAGAGATGGGTTTCATTCGAATGGGGCGGGCGAGGCGGGCAAAATGTCCGCCGCAGGCTGTAAGCCTGCCCCACGACTAGGGCGTGACGCCTGCCTTTTTGAAGTCGCCGCCTTTGAAGATCGACATCGAGGGCGGATCGATGTGGCGCTTCACCGCGGCGCTGACATCGGAGGCGCTCAGCGCGGAAATTTTCTTTTCCAGATCGGCGTCGCGCGACATGGTCCAGCCGTATTGCGCGTTGCGTTGAAGCTGGCGGACCAGTGCGCGATCGTCCGCGCGGTCCACTTGACGCTGTTGCAGGAAAGCCGCTTTCGCCGTCGCGACTTCATCATCGGGGAAACCGTCCTTGACGATCTTCTGCAGTTCGTCCTTGAACGAGCTTTCCAGCTTCACGATGTTTTGCGGATTGCAGATCGCGATGGTCAGGAACTGGCCGAAGCGGTCCACGGGGCTGGCGACGAAAGCGCTCTGCACGGCGTAGCTCAAGCCTTCTTTTTCGCGGATCCGCATCCACAGGCGCGAGCGCGGGCTGCCGCCGATCATCGTTTCGGCAAACAGCAGCGCGGGGTAATCCGGATCGGACTCGGTCATCTCGAGCGTCATGCCGGCTTCGAAAACCGCGTTGGCCTTATCCGGAGTTTCAAGCGCCTTGTTCACGATTTCGAGCTTCTTGTAAGTCCGCGACACGCGCGTGTAAGGCGACGCGCTTTTCCAGTTTCCGAACAGTTCCGTCGCGAGCTTCTGCACTTCGGCCGTGTCGAAATCGCCGACAATCGCCAGTTCGGCGTGATCGGCGCCGTAGAAATCGGAATGGAATTTCTTGAGATCGGCGACGGTCAGCTTTTTGAGATCGCTGATCGATTCATCGAACGTCTGGATGGTGCGCGGATCGCCGGGAGGATAGCTGCTCAGGTGGCGGTTCAGCGAGTTCACCACCAGCGACTGCGGCTCGCTGCGCTGGCCTTCGATACGACCGATGGTGGACTGGCGCAGCGGATCGAACTCGGACTCAGGGAACGCCGGCTCGCGCAAAACTTCGGCGGCAAGCTTGAGCGCGTCGAGGAAGCCCGCGCGGACGGTGCTGATCGAAAGCGTCGCGCCGGTCATCGCCGTGGCGTTGGCGCCCATCTGGATCTTTTTCTTGTCGAGCTCGTCGTTGAGCTGCTGGCGCGTGTGCTTCGCGGTCCCGCGGGTGAGCATCGCGGCGGTGAGCTGCGCGGTGATCTCTTTCCCGAACAGGCTCTTTTCATCGCCGTAATGCATGGCGAGCGTTGCGTTTACGGTCGCGCCGCGGGTTTTCTTCGGCAGCAGCGCGAGCTTCATGCCGTTCGGAAGTGTCACGCGCACCGTGCGGGCGTCGATATTGGCAGGGGTCGCGTCAAAGGCCTCGCCGGCTTCGACGGCGGCGGCGCCCTTGTAGTTCTTGAGCGCGGCGGCGAGATCGGGCGTCGGCGGGATCTCGGAGCGAGCGGGAGCGGCGGTCGGAATGAATCGTCCGATGGTGCGGTTCGACGATTTCAGATACGTCTTGGCGACGCGCGCGATATCTTCCGGTTTCACGTCGCGCATGCGGTCGCGGTCGAGGAACAGCAGCCGCCAGTCGCCCGCCGAGGCGCTTTCGCTGAGCAGAAGTCCGACGCTCTGCGAGTTATTGAAGGCGAGGTCGAGATTTTTCATGATGCGCGTGATCGCGCGATCGACTTCTTCTTTCGACGGCGGCTCTTTGGCGAGTCCGTCGACCACTCCGAGCAACGTTTTTTCGACGTCGTCGAGCGAGCCGTCCTTGCGGACCTGCGCGTTGAACATGATGGTTCCCGCATCGTGCAGCGTGTTCGTATCGCCGCCGGCGGAAATCGCTTTCTTCGATTCGACCAGCGCCTTATAGAGACGGCCGGCGGGCGGCGCGGTCAGCATTTCTTCCAGCACTTCGAGCGCGGCGGTATCGGGATGCGCGGCCGACGGGATGTGATAGGCGACCATGATCGACTGCGTGTCGCCGACGCGGCGCAGTGCCACTTCGCGTTCGCCGTCCTGCGTGGGCTCTTCGGTCCAGGGATGCGTCAGCGCACGCGTCGGCTTGGGGATCGCGCCGAAGGTTTCCTTGATCCAGCCGAGCGTTTTGGGCTCGTCGAAATTTCCGGCGACCACCAGGACTGCGTTATCGGGTTGGTAATACTTGTGATAGAAAGCCTGCAGGTTTTCGATCGGCACGTGTTCGATGTCGCTGCGCGACCCGATGGGGCTGCGGCCGTAGCTGTGCCACAGATAGGCCGTCGACATGACGCGCTCCTCCAGAACGCGCTGCGGGCTGTTCTCACCCATTTCGAATTCGCTGCGGACCACCGTCATTTCGCTGTCCAGGTCGCTCTTGGCGATTTTGGAATTGATCATCCGGTCGGCTTCCATTTCGAGACCGAAGCGCAGGTTCGCGTCGGAGGCCTGCATCGTCTCGAAATAGTTGGTACGGTCGAATGAGGTGGATCCGTTGAATTCGGCCCCGTGGTTGGCGAGTTCGATCTTCACGTCGCCGCGCGTTTTCGTGCCTTTGAACACCATGTGCTCCAGCAGATGCGCCATGCCTGTTTCGCCCGCGCCTTCGTGCCGGGAGCCCACCAGATACGTGACGTTGACGGTCACCGTGGGCTTGGTCTTATCGGGGAAGAGGAGAACCTGAAGGCCGTTGTCGAGCCGGTATTCATCGATGCCTTCGACCGAGGTGACTTTCGACTGAGCGAAGCTGCTTTGAACAAAGCAAAGTCCGGCTCCTAGGGCCAGCGACGCGAGAACTCTCATGTATTCCAGGCTAACATCTGGAAGCGCTAGAATTCGAGGGACTTGACTTTACACGCGCGGGTATTCTAACTTAACGTTTCGACCTGGCCGCGGAACATAACTGATCATGCCCAACGACGAGGCCACTGAGGCGCGGACTTTGGAACAGGTGCTCGACTCCACGCTCGATAGTGTAGACGTTGCCGAGGAGGCGGTGCTGCGCGAAGCGCAGGAGCTCGGCTTCGACGAGGACGAGCAGCATCGCATCGGCATGTCGGTGCGGGAGTGCATGGTGAATGCCGTGGTCCACGGGAATCGCTATAACGCGCGGAAGAAGGTGCATCTGACGGTGTCGCGCGCGGCCGACCGGCTGACGGTGGTGATTGGGGACGAGGGCGAAGGGTTCGACCTGAACAATCTGCCGGATCCGCTGGCGAACGAAAATCTGCTGAGGCATTCCGGGCGCGGATTGCTGCTGATTCAGGCGTTCATGGATGAATTTCAGATTCGCGCCAGGGAGCCCAAGGGCACCGAAGTGAAGATGGTAAAGTACGTGGGGAAAGCCAGCTAAAAGGTTAAGGAGGAGTTTCCGTGAGTGTGAAATTGACCACCCGGCAGGTGGGGGATGTGACGGTTGTCGATGCGGTCGGCCGCATCACGTTAGGCGAGGGTGCCAGCACGTTTCGCGACACGGTTCGCGATCTGGCTTCGGGCGGCCATAAGAAGCTGCTGCTGAACCTGGCCGAGGTTTCTTATATCGACAGTTCGGGGATCGGCGAAATGGTTTCGGGTTTCACCACCGTGACCAACCAGGGCGGCCAGGTGAAGCTGTTGAACCTGACCAAACGCGTCAAGGACCTACTGCAGATCACGAAGTTGTACACTGTTTTTGAGGTTTTCGACGACGAGGCGGCGGCCGTTCGTAGCTTTTCGTAACAAATTTTAGAGAATTAGTGCGGCTCCGGCTCACTGTAAAAGGTAGGAGCGGCGTTTCGGCGCGACGCCCGGCGATAGCAACGCGGGGCGGCGCGCGCGGGATTGCTGTGCTGCCTTAGGGAGGGCTGTGGTCCCGGTTAGAGAGCCGAAAACGTACACGATCCTGCTCGCCGACGAGCTTACGCTGGTCCGTGAGGGTCTGGCTGCACTGTGCGAAGCCGTGCACGAAGCGCAGCCTTTCTTCCGCGTCATCGGGCAGTGTTCGGATGGGGCATCCGCGCTGCGCCTGATCGAGGAACGCCGTCCAGACATCGCGGTGCTCGATCTCAACCTGCCTGATCTGTTCACCCTGGAAGTGGTCCGGCGCATCCGTGAAACGGATGTTGCCACCAAAATCGTGGTTCTTTCGACGCGCCGCGACCGCAAGACGGTGGTGGAGGCGCTGCGCTGCGGCGTCAGCGGATTCCTGCTGAAATCGGCGCCGGCGCAGCAGATGATCGAGGCGTTCGGGCAGATTCTGGACGGCGGCATCTACGTCTCGCCCGAATTGGAATTGAACAAGATTTTCGCCGGCGGGCAGAAGGGGGCGGCGGAGGACCCGCTACAATCGCTCAGCGCCCGCGAATACCAGGTCTTCTGCCTGCTCTGCGAGGGTGTGCGGGCAAAGGAGATCGCCGCGCGCCTGTCGCTGAGCCCCAAGACGGTGGACACGTACCGGGCGAGTCTGATGCGCAAGCTCGATATTCATGACGTCGCGGGACTGGTGAAATTCGCGATTCAGCGCGATTTGACATCGTCGCGTTAATACAGAACGCGCGTCCGCAAGGTTCCCGGGACTTCGTCGAGCCGCCGCTTGAGCGACAACGTTTCCTCCGGTTCCCGCGTTTCGACGTCGATCACCACGTAGCCGATCTTCGGGTTCGTCTGCAGATACTGGCCCGCGATGTTGATGTGCTCCTCGGAGAAAATCTTGTTGATCGCCGAGAGCACGCCAGGCTGGTTGCGATGGATGTGCAGCAGCCGGTGCTTGCCGGGATATTCGGGCAGCGATACCTCCGGAAAATTCACGGCCGTGAGCGTCGATCCGTTGTTGCTGTACTTGATCAGCTTCTCCGCCACCTCGACGCCGATATTCTGCTGCGCTTCCTCGGTGCTGCCGCCGATGTGCGGGGTCAGGATCACGTTGTCGAAACCGCGCAGCGGCGAAGTGAACGAATCGCCCGCGCCCTTGGGCTCCGTGGGAAAAACGTCGAGGGCGGCGCCGGCCAGGTGATTGGAGCGAAGCGCCTCCACCAGCGCGTCGATGTCGACTACGGTGCCGCGCGACGCATTGATCAGCAGCGAACCGGACTTCATCCGCGCGATCTGCGCGGCGCCGATCATCTTGAGCGTCTGCGGCGTTTCGGGGACGTGCAGCGTCACCGCGTCCGACTGTTCGAGCAGCGCGTCGAGCGACGGCATCGCGCGCGCGTTACTCAACGCGAGCTTCGTTTCGATGTCGTAATAGAGCACGTGCATGCCGACCAGCTCCGCCAGCGCGCCGATCTGCGTCCCGATGTGCCCGTAGCCGACGATGCCCAGAATCTTGCCGCGCACCTCGCGCGAACCTGCCGCCGATTTGATCCACTCGCCGCGATGCGCCGCGGAGTTGCGATGCGGAATTCCGCGCAGCAGCATGATGATCTCGCCCAGCACCAACTCGGCGACACTGCGCGTATTCGAAAAAGGCGCGTTGAACACCGGAATGCCGCGATCCTGCGCGGCGTCGACGTCCACCTGGTTGGTCCCGATGCAGAAGCAGCCGACCGCGGTGAGCCTCGGTGCGCTTTCGATCACGCGCGCGGTCAAATGCGTCGCCGAACGGATGCCGACGAAATAGGCGTCGTGAATGGCCCGGATCAGCTCCGGCTCAGGCAGCGACTTCGGATAAAACTCAATGTCGCCATAGCCATTGTTCGTGAACGCGTCGACGGCGCTCTGATGGACGCCTTCGAGCAGCAGGATCTTGATTTTGTTTTTATCGAGAGAGGTTTTCGACATTCTAGCGCGTTACCTGCAACGGTCCGCTACGGCCGGGTCGACTGGAGCGCGCGCTCGATACTCTTCACCACGTCTTCGACGGGGAAACTTTCGATGAAGGGCTCGCCATCCACCAGAACCGTGGGCGTGTGCGCGACGCCGCGGGCGACGCCGTCCCGATAATCGGATTCGACCTCGGCCGCGAGTTTCGCGTCGCTCAACGCGGCCGTGACCTTGGCCGGATCGATCTGGTGCGCTCGTGCGAACGCTTCCAGGTGCGCGTCGAAGCCGTCCTTGCCGATGTCCTGGATGTGCGCCATCGTCACGCGCCGGAACTCGAGCGACACGCCGGGGGAAACGGTGGCGAAGTAGCGCGCCGCGATCGCGGCTTTCCGCGCCCAGACATGTTTGGCGAGCGGAAAATCGCGATGCTCGAACGCCACGGCCGACTTGAAACGCGGAAGCAGAGTTTCGTCGAGCATCGACCGGAATACGGCGCAATCGGGACACTGCAGATCCTCGTAAATGATCACGCGAATCGCGGCTTTCGGATTTCCTTCAATGGGCGCCTGCTGTGAGAATGCTGCCGCCACGGTTACCAGGAGTAAAGCCGCAGGCTTCACAGCCTCACCGCATCCTGCAGCGTAAACGTAAGGCGGGTTTCGGAGGGAATATGGACCTTCTGGCCCTTGGTCGCCACTTCCGCCACCGTTCCCGCGCCCGCGCCTGCACCCGCGCCGATGGCCGCGCCTTTCCCGCCGCCGGCGATGGCTCCGATGATCGCGCCGGCCGCGGCCGCTCCACCGATGACTTTGCCGCTGCGGGCGGTGCGCGATCCGCTCTGCTCGCTGACATTCATGGTGTTGATGTCCACCATGCGGCCGTTGACCGACACTTGAGCGAGGCTCAGCGTGAGCACGGTTCGTCCCGCCAGTTTGCCGGATTCTTTGTCGTCCACCAGCTTCACGACGACGTCGGCGCCGCGCGGAATGATCGTATTGCCGTTGTTATCCACCACGGGCTCGTCGAGCGATGCACGGAACGTCTTGCCCACGGAGTCGCGCTGCGAATCCACGCTGTCGATCATGCGGATGGTGAGCGCGGTGCCGGACCTTAGCTCGGGTCCGTTGTAGCCGCGTTCTTCGCGCTGCGGCTCGGGATCCCTGCGGCGCATCGGCGGAGGCGGCTCGTTCGGCGCACCACCACCGAAAGTGATCGTCGAAATCTGCTCGATATTAAAAGTCTCGACGCGGTCGCCGCCGGCGAACCGGACCGAGCGCGAATCGCCGCCGAGGTAGGTTCCATTCACCACGCGTCCATCGCGCAAGGTGATCGTATCGGCCCAACCGAGCCCCATTAACCCGGTCGACAAGACTACAGTGAGTATCCGCATAACGTTACCCCCCTTTTCAGTTTACCTGGATGCGTCCGCGGACGGCTGCGTTACATCGAGACGGGATCCGCTGACGCGCGTGTGGTTAGCCCGCGGCTTTCCGGGGGCGGACGTTTTCGAGCAGCATGCCCGCGATTTGGCGGCCATGTTCGTAGGCTTCCTCGTAGACGGCACGTCGTTCTTCGCGGGTGAACCCGTAGCCGACGCGATACAGCCGTTCGAGCGACTTGCCCACGACAAATGTTCCCGCGTAGGCGATGCCCGCCTTAGGGATCAATCCGCCACCGAACGGAACCTTGCCGATCAATTCGCGCGCCAGGGCACGCCATCCGAAGGCGCCGGCGATGATCGAGGCGACTTCGGAGCGCTGTTCGCGGAACCCGACCCTCCGGTCGCTCGCCGCAGCCAGATAGAACGCCATGCGGATCTGATTCATCGTCAGAAAGGCCGCGTCGGACCCGAATTCGCCGATCGCCCACCCCAGTGACGCAATGCTCGGGACGATGTCCGGCAGCGCGGTGGCAAGGCAGAAGAGCGCATTTTCTTTCGACACCGAACGGATCATGTGATGCGACACCGGTTTGCGAAACGGAAACAGCGTTCGCGCCAAAGGAAGCCCCAGATCTTCCCGCGCACGGATGATGCGGCGCACGCAATCGTCCGGCGATTCAGGATCGAACGAAAAAGCTCGCGCCGGCCGCAGCAGGTTCGATTCGTAGATTTCCAGGTCGCAGCCGGAGTGGCTTCCACGCACCAGGGAGCGTACCGATTCGGCGCGGCGGCCGGGCGAAAGATGGGGAGGAGCGAAGTAGGTTTCCATGCGCCCCATCGATTCGGCCGATGCGGCGACCAATCCGACGCACACCGGCCTTTCGGCCTGCTGCCGGATTTCCCTGGCGCTCAAGTTCGAAAGAGCCTGCTTTACCTGGCGGAGTACGGCGATTGCCATGGTTTCGCGAAACTGCGGAACATGATCCGCAACTCCTGCTTCCATTCTATCCCGACGCCGATCCGCTCCGCTGGAATCTCGCGCCGGAGATACTGAAGGACGATCTCATTGGTCGGATGCCATTCGAGCGCCGGGGCCACCAGCAGCAGCTTCGGCGGCTGGTTCGCCAGCGCGACACCGGGAAAATAGCCGCTACCGGCAAATTCGCCGCGATCGAGGTGCCATTTCACCCGCATCCAGTAATCGAGCGCCTGCAGCGGCAGATGAATGTCCTGATTGGCCTTGATTTCGATCACGGCAAGCCGTCCGTCGCGGTCCGCCGCCAGAAGATCGATGATGCCGCGCTCACCCGAGGCGAACTGCGGGACCTGTCCATAGACCGGAGCGGGATGCAGCATCGCATCGATCTGCTCGATCCCCCGGCGGACCTGGGATTCCAGCCACGCCTCGGGATCTCGGGTGTAGAGGGGATTGAGCCGGTCCTCCGCACCGGCGCGGCGCATGCGCGCGAGGCCCGCCGCAAGCCCGGCGATCTCAGAGAGCTGCGCTTCCCCGCCCGCGTGCTTGTGATCGATCCCGAACAACACCGCGTCATTCAATACACGCGCGAACTCCATGCCGCGCACCGCCAGACTCACCGATCCATCGGGCCGGTCGCGCCGTTCCACGCCCTCGATCGACTCGATCCGTTCCGCCCACCCGTTCCCAGGCGCGCGATGACAGGGGTCCAGGCGTGTTTCGAAATTGGTGTAATCGCCGGGATCGACCAGGTCCTCGTGCCCGGCATGATGAACATAAACCAGGTAGCGCGCGGCATTCGGATCCAGGTGGCGGACGCGATGGCAGGTCGCGATCCGGGCGGCTGCCGGCACGAAAATCGCGAGGCCTTCGATGGTCACGCGCGACTCGCGCCGGCGCAGATAGTCGAGCCAGATCAGGCCGAAGCTCAACACGCCTTCTGGCGAAAGCGCGTCCTCAGACGCGCCGATCGCGGCGAGACCGGCCGGTCCGCGGCGCAGGAAAGCACGAGGATAGCTCGGCGAAAGCGTATGATGCAGGTCCGGTTCGGTGCTCAGCTCGGCGATGCGCCAGTCCGGAAGCTGGCGGCGCAGGGATCGCCGGAATTGTTCGCGATACTTGAGCCGGGCGCCGCGCCGGTCGGCATGGCGATTGGAGGGATCGGCCAGATCGAGCAGCGTCAGCGTGCCGCTCTTCGCGCCGTAACGTTCGATTTCCAGATCCATCCGGCCACGTTTTTCGGACTGGACGCGGCGCACGCGGCGAACCAGGTTGCGATGCCGGTCCCAGCACTCCACCGTGACGGCGCCGCTGCGAGCCGTCAGCGTGAACGATTCCGGAACGACGGGCAGAGGATCGTCGCCCGCCTCCATCAGCACCGGCTGGCGGGCGGATTTGAGAAACCGCTCAATGGCGGATCGGACGTCTTCAGGCAATCATTATTTGAGTGCCGCGGCGGCCCGTTTTTTCTCACCTCTTCGATCGTGTTTCAGCATAATCCGGACACCTGGAACCTCGGAGGGCCCCCAATCGGTGGCCTCATCCAGGCGCTGGTTGTGCGCCTCGTAGACGCTGGTGATGATTCGAGCCATATTGTCGAGAATGGCGGAGCGCCGCGCGCCCGGGCAGGCGAGCTCCGGCGCGGTCAGGTCCGTCGTCAAGATTCGGTGCGCCGCAATGTATGCGGCCCTTTCCATTTGATGCGCGTTCATATGACCCCTCCAAAACTCCTAAACCGGCTGGAAAGAAATCGGCAGCGATTCCAGACCGCGGAATGCAAGATTTTGACGCCACTCAAGCGATTCTGTTTCGAGCGCGATGTCCCGGGTCCGGCGCAGGATGGTCGCAAGCGCGATCTGACCCTCCACCCGCGCCAGCGGCGCGCCAAAGCAGAAATGCGCGGCCCAGCCGAACGCCAGGTGGCGATTGTCGGGCCGTCGAAGATCCAGGCGGTCGGGATCGGGAAACCGCGCGGGATCGTGGTTCGCGGCGCCGATCACGGCCATGACAGCCTGGCGCTTCCGCAGCTTCTTCCCGCCCAGTTCCATATCGTCCGGCGCCAGCCGCCCGGTGTGCTGAATCGGACTCTCGAATCGAAGCAGTTCTTCCACCGCGTCGCCGATCAGCGCCGGCTCAGAGCGAAGCAGGGCCATCTGATCCGGATGGCGCAGCAGCGCCAGCAGACCATTGCCGATCAGATTCGTCGTGGTTTCCTGGCCGCCGGTCATCGTGATGATGGAATTGGCGATGATTTCGTCCTCGCTGAGCCGGTCGCCGTCGATTTCGGCGTGGATCAGCGCTTCAAGGACGCCCTCGCGCGGGTGGTGCCGCAGCCGCGCGATCTGGTCGCGATAATATTCGGTCATCTGCCGGATGGCCCGCAGCATCACGGCGGTGCGCCCGGGATTGTGCTGGAAATTTCCAAGCACCTCGGAAAAATCGAACGACCATTGCTTCAACAGGTCGCGATCCTCCACCGGAACGCCCAGCAGTTCCGCCGTGACCGTGGCAGGCAGAAGATTCGCGAAATCCGCGATCAAGTCCATGCGGCCGCGGTCGAGGACCGCGTCGAGAAGCTGGTCGGTGATTTCCTGAATATGCGCGCGGAGTTTCTGGACTCGAGCCGGCGTGAACGCTCCCGCGCATAGCGCGCGGAGACGGGCGTGCGACGGCGGATCCATGAAGATCATCTGCCGGATCACGACCTCCGCAATCGGGTTCAGTTCCTGGAGGCCGAGCGCCGTGAACTGATCCGGGCCCGGCATTCGGGCCGCGAGAAACGTTTGCAGCACCGTGACGACGTCGGCGTAGCGCGTCACCACCCATGCGTGCAGGAAGGGATCCCAATGCACCGGATCCTCAGTGCGGAGCCGGTGATAGAGCGGGTAAGGATCGGCGAGCACATCGGGATCGAGCCGGCGCGAGAGGCTGAGGGCGAACTCGGGATCCGCGATGGAACAACCGGGAATCATTGCTTTCTCATGCCGCCGGCTTCGTCATGGCACAGGCAGCAGCCGCGTGCCCGGCGCTCCGGTCGATGTACTCCGCCAGCATCGCCACGGTGGGCGTTGCGAAGACGGTCCGTAGCGGGATTTCGACTCCGCAGGCGTCGCGCAGTCTGGCAATGAGTTGCGCCGCCAGCAGCGAATGGCCGCCGAGCAGGAAAAAATTGTCGTCGCGCGCG
>JAIQFJ010000157.1 GCA_020073325.1 Terriglobia bacterium
GCTACGCCACTGGAGGCCGTTGAACACGATGGGGTCATAGTGTTCCGCGGCGACGAGGCCGGCTGAGAGCAGGAAGGTGAGGCACGCGCGCTTAACCATAAGGAAATATGGTATCGCGAAGGCTCGAATTGCGATTATGCCGTTCGGCGGTGGGCTGGCTAAGATTCACCGCCGAAGCGCCGTTGCACACCCGTGCCGACCGATTCCGGCGGCGAGAAGGAACAGGAGTGCTTCACCGGCGCGTCGCCTGCGCACGCCGAATCAGCAGGAGCCCGCAAAGTCCGCCTCCCAGCATCGCGAGTGCGGCCGGTTCCGGAGTGGGGGCCTGCGTCCCATCGATCTGGAATTGAAGACCGGTCGTCGCCGGGTTCAGCCATGTGGCGGCTCCGTTGGGATTCGAGGCATAGGCGTCGCCGTCGACCGGGAATCCGCCGCCGGCCCAGAACACGCCCGAACCCGCGTTGGGCGTCATGACCAGCCAGTAGGTCTGGCCGGTCAACAGCGAGATCGCCGGGCTGCTGAGCGTGACGATGTTGAACGTCGCGGCCGAAGGCGCGGTGCCCGTTCCGAGCGACCCGAGGCTCGAGCCAGGTACGCCGCCGTTATCGTTGTAGATCGCGAGATTGAACGTGGGCACTTCGGTCCCGTTTTCTTCGACTTTGACCTGAGCGTCGGTCATGATGTAGTCGCCGGTCGGGATAAAAGCTCCGGCCAGCGATTGCGGATTCGCTCCCGCATTATTCACGCCGAGCGAGCAACAGATGCTGCTTTGAAAATTGGTAAAAATAACGCCGGCATGCAGGCAAGGCACAAGCATGGCGGTCCATAGCCATCGTTTCATTGGAATCCTCCGATTCTGAAAATCAAGTCCGGTCTGCTCCGGACGAACAATCATAAAAGGGATGGCGGAATTTCCGAAGGCACAATCGGAAGCGGGCGGGCCGTTTTGATTTGGAATTTTAGGCGGCCGGATTTCGCCGCACGGGAAATCAAAAGCGGGGACTTGTCACAAAATGGCTCCTGCGGCCACCTTGAAACAAAGTCGCCGAGCCGGATGTACGACGAGATCAACGCAAAGCTGCTGATTGCCTTGCAGAACAACGCGCGGGCGAGTTTCGCCGAACTGGGGCGGATCGTCGGGCTGACTCTGCCGGCCGTCACGGAGCGCGTCCGGCGGCTGGAAGAAGACGGGCTGATCCGCGGGTATCACGTCGATTATTCGAAGCTCGGGTATACGATTTCCGCGTTTATCCGCATGAAGGCGACACCGCAGAAATATCCGCAATTACATGGACTGGCTCGGAGTATCAAAGAGATTCGCGAATGCCATCACCTGAGCGGCGAGGATTCGTTCATGCTGCGCGTGCATGCGGAATCGGTGGCGGATCTGGAGTCGATTATCCAGCGCCTGAGCGAATATGGAACCACCGCGACGGCGATTGTGCTGTCGTCGCCGGTGATGAAGTAATTACCCGAATCGCGATTTGAGAAATTCCCAAAGCTGCAAGTGCCGCCCCGGGCAGCGAGCCTCGGGAGCATAACTCAGCGTGTTGGTTTCTTTATCGACGAAGAGTCCCTGCGGATCCACCTTGGGAGCCTCGATATCGAACACCACGCCGTTGCCGCAGTTGTCTTCATGGACCACTTTGATCGCCGTGGGATTGGCGTAGGGGCTCGACGCGCCCCAGTCCTCCATGAATTTTTCGGGCTCGTAATATTTGCACGGATGCTGCGGCGTGCAGCCCCACATCGCGTAGGCTTCCTGATAGCGCTTCTGTTCCAGCAGCGACAGGAATTGTTTTACGACCTGTTCCTGACGCCAGTTGCGGAGCCAGAAGAACAGGATCAAGCCGGCGATGACGGCCAGGCCTCCCCACAGGATCGCTCGCTTGACGAGCCGCGAACGCCGTTCGTCCACGACACCGTAGGATGCGTCCAGGAAGCCGCCCATTTATTTCACCGGATAAGCCTTGTCGTAGGCGGCGACGGCGTCGTTGGTCATGTCGACGGTCGGTTTGAACGCCACCGCGTTGGCGATGTCGATGATGACGTCGAGGCCTTTGTCGTCCATCATTTTCTTGACCACTTCCTGCATGCGTCCGCCGGCGCGTTGCAGGACGGAGTTACGCTCATTGTTGACGTCGTCCTGAAGGTCCTGGCTGAGGCGTTCCACTTCGCGCTGTTTGCGCTGGCCACGAGCCTGCAGGTCGGCCTCGCCTTGCGCGCTGAGCTTGCCGCCGGCGCCCTGCAACTGGGTCTGGATGTCGCTCAACTCGCGCTGCGCCTTTTCGAGCGCGTCCTGCCGCGGCTTGTACTTATTCTGCAAGTCGGTGGACGCTTTCTTGATTTCGGCGGTATCCAAAATCGCTTTCTGAAAATTCACGACGCCGATCTTGGTCTGCGCCGAGGCGACCGAAGACGCGAAAAGTCCAGCCGCGCACACCGCAAGCGCCGGAACGAGGAACGAACGAGACATGAGTTGAACGGACTCCTTTGTGAGTCCTATTTTAGCCTCCAGTCCCTTAGACAAACAACTTGGGAAGAAAGTGCCCGTTTTCCCCCATGGAACCGGGTGATAAAATGGAACCACTTTGGCTGCCATGCTTGTGCTGGCAGCGCTCGTGTTCGGGCCGCTCGCGGCCGAAGCGGGCTCGACCGACGGAGCGCCGATCTACTCCGCGGACAGCATCGCCAATTCCGCCGCCGGCGTCGCCGGATTTTACGCGCCCAATACATTTTTGAGCATTTACGGCCAGAACCTGGCTCACGTGACGCGCGCCATTTCGGCGAACGATATCAGCGCGGGCATGCTTCCGACGGCGCTGACCGGCAGCGGCGTGCGCGTCCTGATCAATGCGATCCCCATGGATATCTGGTATGTCTCGCCGACTCTGGTGAACATTCTGGTGCCGACGCTGCTGGTCGCGGGACCGGCCACGCTGCAACTGGAGGTCGACGGACTGGCGGGGCCCGCGGTGGCGATTACGCTCGAAAACACCGCCCCGGCGTTCTTTCAGACAGACGCGACCACGGTGTTGGCCGTGCACCTGGATGGATCCGTGATCGCGCCCACAGCGCCCGCGCATGGCGGCGAAATGATCGTGCTGTTTGCCACCGGCCTGGGCCAGACGATCCCGGCGCAGATCCCGAATCAGATCGCGCCGGCCGCGGCAGAACTGGCCGCGCGAGCCGATTTCGCGGTGCTGCTGAACGGTTCGCCGGTGGATGCATCGAGGATCGCGTATGCCGGTGCGGCTCCCGGGTTCGCGGGCGTGTATCAAATCAATTTGCTGCTACCGGGGGCGATCGACCGGAATCCGGAGATCCGCATCCGGACCGCGGAACGGACCAGTCCTGCGGGACGTTTTCTGCCCGCTCAATGATTGATGAGAGCCTCGGCTTCCGCGAGCGTGTCGCGATAGAAGGCGATCAGCCGTGGACTGCTGAGCGTGCGCAGTTGGGAAACAGCTAGAGCGGCGGCCTGGGCGGCGCTTTGGGGATCTCCCGCGTCGCGCCGGATCGACGCCAGGACCAGGTAGGCGCGGCCCAGATTTCCGGCGACCGCGTCCTCGGCTCCCTTGGCCTTCCATTTCTCGGCGCGCGCCACTGCTCGCGTCGCCGAATCGAGCGCTTCCGCGGTGCGCCGGGAGGCGTCGTACAACTGCGCCAGCGCTTCCTCACTCGCGATCGCTTCCACTTGCGACGATAAATCAGCGCTTGCGCCGGGAGTCGCGTCGATGATCGCGATCGCGCGGCGATAGTGCTGCTCCGCCGCGGCTGTGTCGCCGAGCGTTTCATAACGATGCCCGGCGAACTCCAGCGCCTCGCCGAATTGCAGGGCGAAGCGGATGCCCTTCGGATTTGCTTTCAGCAACGCTTCAAGCACGCCGGCAGCTTCGTTCAGCGCGTAGAGCGACGCCTGCACGCCACCGGCTGCCGGCGGAACCGCGCCGAGCCGCGACAAACTGGCCCCCAGGTCGAAGCGCGCGTTGAGATTTTCCGGATCGGCCTTGACCTGTTCGTGCGCGATGGCCACTGCTTTCCTGCAATATTCGCGCGCGTCGTCGAAACGGCCCAGGTTCGCGGTCCATGGGATCCCCAGCACGACCGCGTAATTTCCATACGCCACCATCAGGCCGCGCCGCACCAGCAGATTATCGGGCGACGTTTTGAGCAGATTCTCGCGCATGGCGATGGACATTTCAAAGTAATGCGCGGCTTCCTCCAGATCGTTCGTCGCACCGCCGATCTGCGAATAGCCCACCGCGATTTCCTTCTTCAATCCGTCGTCCTTCGGGAAGCGCCGGCTGATTTCGTTCATCAGCCGGACCTGTTGATATTCGGCGAGGCGGTGAACGATGTTCCCACTGTCCCGTCGTTCGCCTGAATCTTTTGCACCGTGTGACCCACACCGGCGACCAATAGATTGTGTCCGTCGAAAGCCATCCCGGCAGCGGCCGTAAGCTGGACGGAATAGCTTGAAAGTTGTGGTCCCCAATGCTGGGTGGCGAGCCTTAGCGGATTCACCGCGGCGGGACCGGCCGGTCCCTGCGGACCCGTGGCTCCGGCTGGTCCCATCGGCCCGGCTGCTCCGGTCGCTCCGGTCGCCCCGGGAGGACCTTGCAGGCCCATCGGTCCGGTCGGCCCGGTTGGACCCGTCGGTCCGGCGGCGCCGGTGCCGCCCACGAGTGCGATATCGAGCGTCGGGGAGTGCCCTGCGTTCGCATTCTCCTTGCTATCGAACGCGACCGATGTTCCCGCCGCATTGGCGACAAGCGCCAGGCCATTGTTCGCGGCGCCATTGAGCCACTCCTGCACGGGTGCGGTTACGTCGGCGCATACGTAGGCGTTGACGGCGGATGCGGGAATCGCCGCCGCGTTCACCTTCGCTCCAAGGGTCGGCGCATTGGTCTGCGTGATTGTGGATTCTGCCCACGCGTTTGTGACGCGGAAGATATCGAACGATCCGCCGGTGACGATTTTGTTGACAAAAACGCACAAATTCGCTTTCGCGATACTGGCGCCGGTAGTACCGGACGGCAGCGTCGACAGATCGAATAGCAAGTAGCTTTGCGAAGTACCAGCCTCGACGCGGAGCGATCCGTTGGTTCCGAAAGTGGTCGAATTCTGCAGCGTGTAAGTGTAGGAATCGGCCGCGAGGCGAGCCGTTTGCGCAGCGAGCGGCAGCACCGCCGCCAGCCAAAGTATTTTGAGTTTCATCTCTTCCTCCGGTCCGTTAATGCGTAAAAAACGGAGGAGGTCGAAGATGTTTTTACGATTTTGCCAGTTGCTGCCGCAGCCAGGCCTGGGCGACCCGCAGATCGTTTTTCACTTCGTCCACCGGAAGCTCCAGAACTTCTGCCGATTCTTCCGCCGTCAGGCCGCCGAAAAATCGCATTTCGATTAAGCGAGCCTTGCGCGCATCCCTGCGTTCGAGCGCGCGCAGGGCCTCGTCCATGGCGATCAGCAAAAAAGGCCGTTCGGCCGCCGCATCCAAAGCCTCTTTGATGGGCACATTGAGTTGTCCGCCGCCGCGTTTGGCTGCCTTGCGGGCGCGAGCGTGGTCGATCAGGATTTGCCGCATCACTTGCGCCGCGACACCTAGAAAATGCGCGCGGCTGCGGTAATCGGGCTGCTCCTGGCCGAGCATGCGGGCGTAGGCTTCGTGGACCAGCGCGGTGGGCTGTAGCGTGACAACGCGCTGCTCGCGGCGCAGTTTCGATGTGGCCAGCTTGCGAAGCTCGGAGTAGACCAGCGGGATCAGGCGGTCCAGCGCCGATTTATCGCCGGCGGCGAACTCCTTCAGAATCTCGGTGATCGGCTGATTTTCCATGCCCGCTGTGGGGTCAGTATAGCAACCGGGTATGCTGGAATCGTGCGCTGGATCTTGAGTTTCGCCTTGATTCTTTCGGCCTGTTCGAGTGCTCCTGTGCCGCGCGATCCGACGGCTTCGGCCTCGTACCGTCAGGACGTCGAGGATCTGGCGTCGATGGCGAAGCAGGCTGACGGATTGTTCAAAGCAGGGAAGGGCGACGACGCGGCGGCGGTGATCCAGAAAGCGCAGCCGCTGCAGAAGCGTGTGCTGGAGGTTTCGCATCCCACGCTCGCAGCCGCGCAGGCCGCGTCGGATCTGGACGATCTGTACGGGCGGATGCTGTTATCGAATCATCACTACGGCTGGGCGCAGATGATGTTTCAGAAGAACCTGTCGCGCTGGAAGCACTGGGATCCGCAGACGGAGGATACGGCTCGCCGCTTTAAGCTGGCCGAATCCGAAATCGCGGAATGCACGAAAAAGATGGAGCAGTAGTCCGCCCAAAAGAGCCGCGACTGTGAAGGAGCGGGTTCCTGCACTCCCCGAGAACCCGCTTGCTGACGCGCGCGGCTCGGCGCGCAATTGTCCCGGCCGCGGGGCAACTGTGAAGGATCGGTTTCGCGCACTCCTCAAGAACCCGCTCGCTCACGCGCGCGGCTGGGCGCGCAATTGTCCCGGCCGCGGGCAACTGTGAAGGATCGGTTTCGTACGCTCCCCCAGAACCCGCTCGCTCACGCGCGCGGCTCGGCGCGCAATTGTCCCGGCCGCGGGGAAACTGTGAAGGATCGGTTTCGTGCACTCCTCCAGAACCCGCTCGCTCACGCGCGCGGCTCGGCGCGCAATTGTCCCAAAAGAGCGCCGACTGCGAAGGAGCGGGCGATCCTTCACAGTCGCCCGCGCGCCCTCTACTTGTCCGCGAGCTTCCGACCCGCGTTCAGGTTATCGAAATTCAGGATCGCGTTGAACACCAGGAAATAGCTGCCCTTGGTCTCCGCGCGCCAGAACGGATTGTTCGAGAACAGCACGACGTGCCCGTCGCCGTAGGGAGAATCGACCACCGCGGCATGCTGCGCGAGTTCGCCGCCGTTGTCGAGCAGGCCCGACACCAGCAGTTCATTCGCGTTCGCGTAGCGCAGGATCACGCGCGGACGCTGTGCCGGAGGAATCACGTTGATCGGATTGCGCATCTGCTCGATCGTGATCGGAGCCGCCTCCCACACCTCAGGCCGAGGCTCTTCGGGAATCTCCGCCGGCGCGCGGCCCTGCGGGGTGTCGAAATCGTCCGCGGTGCCGCGCCCCGTGGGACGCTCGCGTTCTTCGCCGCCGCGACCGCCGCCGCCGCGTCCACCGCCGCCGCCCGCCATATTCGAGACGCCCAGGATCGGCGGATTCGACGCGAAGATCGCCAGGTTGTCGTTGTACCCGTAGACGATCGGGCTGGCCGCGTCGACCATCTTCGAGCGCAGTGCCGATCCGGTCACTTTGAGGCGCTGTCCGTTCGACGCCGAGACTCCCGGAGCGAATCCGAACGCCACCGCGAAATTGGTGGTGTCGTTGGCGGTGATCAGCAGGCCTCCTTTGTGGACGAAATCCTGAAGATGCTGCAAGCCGCTCCAGCCAAGGCCGGGACGCATGTCGTCGGTTTCGTCGGTGCCGCCCAGGTTCGGCGTCAGCGACGTTTTTTTCCAGGGCAGGGGATTGCCGTACTCCGGCATTCCACTGACGATCGATTGCGGATTCCCGCGCGCGCCCGGCGCGAAGACGACGACGTCGTATTTCGAGCGCAGGTTGTCGGTCTTCGACACCGTTTGCGTGCTGATGTAGTCGTAGGGAATCTTGAGGCGGTCGAATTCGAGCCTCCACCAGCCTTCGGCCTGCGTGCTGGCCCAGGTATGCATCAGTGCGATGCGCGCCGCGCGGACCGGATGTGTCTTCACGCCCGGCGCCGCGGCGACCGCGTAGGCCTGAACGCCGAGATCCGCGCCCGCCTTCGCCAGGTCGCTCTGCGAGATGTTCTTCACGATGAACGATCCGCGATTGAACTTGTGTCCCGCGGCTTCGAACGCTTCTTCGGCCGCCTCGAACGACGCCTTCGGGAAGCGGTAGCGCAGCGTGATCAGTCCGCTGTCGGCGTTGTGGTTGATCAGGAAAACATCGCCCGAGCCCTGCACGCCGCCGGACGCCCGGACGTAGCCGGAAACTTTATCCATCGACGCGGTCAGGACTTTTTGATCCACCACGCGCGTCACCTGCACGTTGCCGAGTTCGCCGTAGGTCCAGCCGGTGTCGTCGTAAATATTTTTCTGCGGATCGTTCGCGGCCCAATATTGATAATCGAGCAGCGTGTCGGCGATGCGGCTATAAGGCTGATCCATTCTCAGGATGTAGCTGCCGGCGGAAAACGTTTTCGCTTCCGTCTTTGCTTCGGGTTTCTTTTCGGCCTCGGCCGATTCCGCCGTCGGCGCCGCGCCGCCGCGACCGCCACGTCCATTGCGAGGGGCCTTCTTCACCGGAACCATCACGGTGAACGGAGCCGTCGCGCGCGAAATTTCGCAGCCCTGATCCTGCAGCATGCGCAGCAGGTCGGCCTGCGCGCCGAGGCGCGGCTCGTCGCCCGGGAAAACGTACGCCGCGGGACCTTCGGTGGCCGGCTTTTCGATCGACCGCTTGGCTTTGAGATAGAAATTCTTCAGGAACAGCTTGTCGTTTTCCGAGAAAAACGCGAGCGCCGTGAGCAAGCCGGTCTGCTCGTAATTATTGTTGTTGCGCTGCGACCACTTCGCCTTGGGCAGCGGAGGATTCTGCTTGAACCACGTGCGCGCGTATTCGTTGGGACGCAGTTCGCGGACCTCGGTGTCGGCGCCGCCGTTGCCGAACGTCTCATACAGGCGGCTGATGCCGTTGTGCATGGTCGCCATGAACATCAGGTAGCTGGGCGACCAGGTGTCGAACGTGCCATGCGTGAACACGCCGGGCATGCCGAACTTGGTCATCTGCGAAACGTTGTTCCAGCCCATCATCTGCCACTCATCGGCGACGATCGGATCGATCCACGCGTTGTACGGCCCGTCGCCGACGGTGTTGTCGTAAAGATACGGAACCGATTCATGCAGATCGTGCAGGACCTGCGCCTTCCACGACACGAACGTGTTCAGCACGTTGCGCGTCAATTGCAGCGTGAGTCCCATGCCGTCGCGATTATTGTCGTGCGCGACGTAGTGGCCCCAGTAGACCAGCGGCGGCCATTGCTTGTTGGGATTTTCCAGGTGCCAGCGATAAATGTCGACCATGCGGTCGCGGCCGTCCACCTCGACGATCGGCGTGATCAGCGTCAGCACGTGTTCGCGGATGTTCTTGATGTAGGCGCTCTCATCGACGGCCAGTCGATAGGCCAGTTCCATCAACGCGGTGGGAGCGCCGGTTTCGGGCGAATGGATGGTGCCGGTGACGTAGTAAATCGGCACCGACGCCGCGACGAGTTTATCGGCCTCGTTGTCGTCCAGCTTGATGCTCCGCGGATCGGCCAGCTTGGCTAACCGGGCTCGGTTCGCGTCGATATCCGCAATGATTTTTTCGGACGCGACGGCGACGGCGATCATCTCGCGGCCTTCCTCCGTCCTGCCGATGGTGAAAACCTTGACGCGCGGCGACGCCTTTTCGAGCATCCGCATGTAGCGATACACTTCGGTCGAATAGGGCAGAATCTTCGGCGCTCCGGACACGTCGCCCAGCACGGCCTTGGGCGTCGGAACCGTCTTCGAGGCCGGCAGATAATCGGTCAGCGGCGAGTTGAAGAACGTTTCCGTGGTGTATTCGCGGATCTTCTTGGTGTACTCCTCGTCGACGGGCTGATTGGCGTCGCGGCCAAGTTTGAAGGAGACGTTCGTCACCGCCTGGCCGAACGTGGCTATGGTGAGTAGCAGCGGCGGAACAAAGAACCTGAGAAGCTTCATCTAAGTGAATATACCGTATGCTGGCGTAATGATGCGTGTGTTTCCGATCCTGATCGCCACGTTGGCGTGGGCCCAAAGCACATTGCCGCCGTGGACTCCGGGGACGCTCGACATCCACCAGATCTCGACCGGGAGGGGCAACGCGGCGTTCTTCATTCTGCCCGACGGGACCACGATGCTGGTCGACGCGGGCGCGGCAGGCGACGGGATTCCGCAGACCGATCCGCATCCCGATGCGTCGCGCCGTCCGGGCGAATGGATCGCCCGCTATATCAGCCGGCATCTTCCGCCGGGCGCGGCCGGGCTCGACTATGTGCTGATCACGCACTTTCACGTCGACCACATGGGCGGGATCGCCGATGTCGGCGCGGCGCTTCCGATCCGCACACTGATCGACCGCGGCTGGCCCGACTATTCGTATCCCGCGCCGCTGAAGGACAATGCGATGGCGAAGTATCGACGCTTTTTGGCCGAGAAGGTGGAGAAGGCGGAACGCTTCGCGGTCGGCTCCGATGCGCAGATCCGTCTGAAGCGCGAAGACCCGCTCTTTCGCATCCGCAATATCATCGCGAACGGCGAACTGTGGACCGGAAACGGCACGCGCCGCCTGTTTCCGCCGCTCGACTCAATCCCGGCCGCCGACGTACCGAACGAAAACATGTGCAGTTTGGGGATCCGGCTCGAATACGGCGCGTTCCGCTATTTCACGGGCGGCGATCTTCCCGGGACTCCCGATCCGGGGTTCCCGGCGTGGCACGCGGTGGAGGCCGCGCTCGGGCCCGCCGTCGGACGCGTCGACGTGCACGTCGTCAATCAGCATGGATCGATGGGCGAAGAAAGCGACGCGTTTCTCGCCGCGCTCGGTTCCACTGTGCTGATCATTCCAAGTTGGGCGCCGAGCCATCCCGCGCCGGACGTGTTGAAGCGCATCGTAAACAGCCGCCTGGAGCCGTCGAAGCGCTACGTGTTCGCGACGGATCTGCGCGACGCGGCCCGGATCGTGATCGGAGCCCGTGTGAACTCGCTGGCGGGTCCGCCGGGACATATCGTTGTGAGGGTGGCGCCGGGCGGTGCCTCGTACAGCGTGTTTGTGCTGGATCATCGCGATGAACGCGACACCGTGATCGCCACGCAAGGCCCGTTTCGCGCGGGATCGTAGTCTACTCGCTGCGCAGGACGCGCGCGGGATCGATCCCGCTGGCCCGCAGCGCCGGTCCGAACGCGGCAAATGCGGCGCACAAAGTAAGCACCACGACTGCGCCGCCCAGCACGACCGGATCGTAGCTCTTCACGCCGTAAAGCTGATCGGCTAACAGGCGTCCGGCCGCCAGCGACGCCGGAACCCCGATCGCCAATCCGACCGCCGCCTGCCCCAACGCGCCGCGCAGGATCATTTGCAGAATGTCCTGACGACGCGCGCCCAGGGCGCCGCGGATCCCGATCTCCGCGGTCCTCTGCGCGACCCCGTAGGCAGTGACGCCGTACAAGCCCACCGAGGCAACCGCCAGCGCCAGAATCCCGAACAGCTCGGCGAGGCGCGCGATCAATCGCTCATGCCCGAGAAGATTGCCGAGCTGCTGGTCGATGGTCGCGACATCGAGCATGGTCAGGTTCGGATCGATCGAGGAAAGCGTCTGCTTGATCTTCGCCTGAAGACCTGCCTGCGGCCCGGACACGTGAAGTTCGATATTGCCGATGATGTTCGACCGGGCCTTGTTGCTGTTGACCCACTCGGCCGCCGACATCTGCAGCAGCGGCACGAAAAACATCGGAGGCGCGGGCTCGCGCGGGTTGCGGAAGCGCACGTCTTCGATCACGCCGACGATCTGATAATCGGCGCGATGCGCCTCATCGCCCAGGCCGAAGCGTTTTCCGATCGCGTCCTCGTTGGGAAAAATTCGTTGGACGAACGCCTGGTTGACCACGGCGACGTGCGTCGCATCGGGCGTGTCGCGCGGATCGAAAAGGCGGCCGCGCACCAGCCGCGCGCCGATGGTGTCGAAAAAACCTCGGCTCACGCGATCCCAGGACGGAGAAAATGTCTGGCCGGGACGCTCCTCGACGCTCACTCCGGATTGCCAGTTGTTGCCCTCCATCGGCGCGTACAGCGACATCGCGACATTGCGCACGCCGGGAATTTCTTTCATCTGGCGCTCGATTTCGTCGTACACTGACGCCAGCCGCGCGGGCGCGTATCCGCCGAAACCGGCGTGGACGTTTACGATGAGCCGTCCGTCGCTCTGATATCCGAAGTGCTGATCGGTAAGATTGCGCAGCGTCTGCAGCATCAGGCCCGCTCCGGCCAGCAGCACGATCGAGAGAGCGGTCTGGACCACCACCAGCGACCGCTGCACCACTGTCACGCGCTGCGACGTCGCGCGCCCCGATCCGCGCAGCGCGATGGCCGGATCCGCGCGCGATCCGGACCAGGCGGGAGCGATTCCGAAAATCACTCCGGTGAGCAGCGACAGAGCGAATGCGAAGCCGAGCACCGGAACCGACGGCGTGGTCGCGATCGGCACGGGAAGATTGTTGAACGCCAGGCCGATCAGGAAGGCCGTGATCCAGTCGGCAATCAGAAGTCCCGCGGCTCCGCCGGCGACGGCGAGCAGCACGCTCTCGATCAGGGTGAGTCGGATGAGGGTGGCGCGCGAGGCTCCCAGGGCGACGCGAATCGCGGTTTGCGAAGTTCGTCCGGCGGCGCGCGCCAGTTGCAGATTCGCCAGATTCGCGCACGCGACCAGAAGCACCAGTCCGGTGATCGCCAGCAGCAGCCGCAAATCGCGATTGTAGGCATCGCGCATGGAGGAGATCCCCGCGCCGCCGGGCGAAATCGTGACATGCTGCTTCGCCGCCGCGCGGCGTTGAAAATCGATCACCGGCGGATCGTTTTCCGCCTGCCACTGTGCCAGTTGCGCGTTGACCTTGGCCTCGAGCGCCGCGGGCTGCGTCCCGGGTTTTACGCGTCCGATGACGTAGAGCCAGTAGTCGGACTTATGGTCGAGCAGCGTGCTCTTGCCTCGTGCGAGGGGCTCGGTGGAGAGCGGCATCCAGAAATCGGGCGGATGCGGACGCAGCGTGTCGCCGAAAAATCCGGGGGGCGCGATGCCGACGATGTTGAACGAAGTTCCGTCGATCACGAAGCTCGCGCCGAGCACGCCGGGGTCGGAGCCGTACCGGTCGCGCCAGGTCGCATAGTTCATCACGGCGACGGGAACCGCGCCGCGCGTGTCGTCGGCGGGAGCGAAAAGGCGTCCCGCGAAGGGCTTCAGTCCGAACATGGCGAAGTAATTTCCGGAGACGAATTGATCGAAGGAGAGGTCGGGCGCGGTTTCGGTTCCGGCGCGGCGCGCGCCCACGGCTCCGACGCTGGCCTGAAATGCCGCCAGCTCTTCGAATTCCGGCAGATGGTCGCGCAGCGATGTATAAAGCGGATACGCAAAGATCGACAAGTGGTTCTGATAGCCGCCGACCACACAGCATTGGTCGACATCGCCGAGGCGCAGGAGTTGTTCAGGCTTCGCGACCGGCAGCGTCTGCAGCAGGACGGCGTGGACCAGGTTGAAGATCGCGGTGTTGGCTCCGAGGCCGAGCGCGAGGGTGAGGATCGCGGTCGCGGTGAACCCCTTGCTCTTGAAAAGCTGCCGCGCGGCGATGCGGAGGTCGTTGAGGGCGCTGTCGAGCATTTGGAGGGAGATACCTGGTTGGTTCGGCGGAGGTTACAGGGCTCCAAATGGCACAGTTCGACGGGTGCGGGTCGAAGTATTGTGTTCTTAGATCAGCCCGGGGACACTTCGCCCCGTTTTTGGCGTAGAGCCCATCATGAATATCGCTTGGAAAAGGAGGCTGCTTAGCGACGGACACATTTTTTGCGGAGCACAGGTGAGGAAACTTCTCGTCCGTCCCCACGTTTCCTCCATCTGCGCCCCTGCGACCGCATCCACCGAACCCGCATAGCCCCGCAGAGCCGTGGCGGCGTTTGTGAAGCGGCGGGCGCGGTGACGGAAGATCAGCGTTCGAAAATCAACGCGGCGACCATCGAGGTCTTGAGCGCGAAAATTTCGGAAAATCGCGAAAATCTGCCATGGGACAGACTGGGAGTGTCCCAAGCCTCTCTAACATGCTGATT
>JAIQFJ010000158.1 GCA_020073325.1 Terriglobia bacterium
AAGCCGTGCACTGTGTGGACAACCACGGGGACGCCCGCGAGCTTCGCCGCGACCCGGCCGACCAAGCCGGCCTTCGACGTGTGCGTGTGAACGACCGTGTAAGGATGCTCACGGAGATAACGTGCCAGACGGAACAGGCCGCGCACGTCCCACAGCGGGCGAATCTCGCGATGGATCACGTCGAGATCGACGATTCCCACGCCCGTGCCGCTGTCGCGGATCATTTGTTGGAAAACGGGATCGGTCACCAGAATGTCGACGCGCCAGCCTTCGCTACGCGCGTGCGCCGCCAACGGGAAAATAATCTGCGCTCCGCCGCCGAACCGCGAACTGCCGACAACGTGAAGAACACTGAGATCGTTCATCGCCGCACCTCCGAGGGCAAGGCGTGCCGAGCCGGCTTCGCCTCCACCTCGCGCACCACCGACTCGTAGAGCTGCTCGTATTGCGCGGTCACCACGGGAAGGGAAAAGTTCTGTTCAATCCTGCGCCGCGCGCCGCGGCCGAGTTCGGCGCGATCCGCTTGGGACATCGCCAGCAGCGAGGCCCAGGCGTCGGCGAAAGCCTGCGGGCTGCGCGACGGCACGACGCGTCCCGTATCGCCCACCTCGAAGGCCGAATCGCCGACATCGGTGACGACACAGGGAATCTCGCAGCACATGGCCTCGCCGATCGCGAGCGAAAACGCTTCCCCGACCGATGACGAACTGGCGATGTCGGCGGCATTCAGGAGCCGCGGAATATCGTCGCGGCGGCCGAGCAGCCGGAAGGAATCGCGCAGGCCCGCCCGGTCGATCCAGCCCGCCAGAGTTTCGTTCTTCCACGTCACGTCGTGGCCGCACAGAACGAAGCGCGCCTCGGGCACGCGCTGGTGCAGGATCGCCGCGGCCTCCACCAGCGTTCGATAATCTTTTTCCGGATGGAAGCGGCCGGCCTGGAACAGAATGGGCGCGTCCGCCGGGATCTGCAACTCGCGGCGCACTTCGTCGCGACGGCCGCGCTCGGGTTGGAACAGATCGAGGTCGAAGCCGTTCCGGATCACGACCATTTTGGACGGATCGTAGCCGAGCGGGATGTGCTGCTGGCGCGTGCACTCGGAACAGCAGATGACTTTCGCGGCCAGATGCCGCGACATCCAGCCGCAGGCGCGCGCAACCAGAATGGTCCGCCGCCGCTCGAGCGAGACGTCCAGAAAGCCGTGATGCAATCCCCATACGACCGGCATTCCGCCGGCCAGCGGCGCAACCAGCGAGCCGAGGAAATTCGCGTGATACATCCAGGTGGCGAGAATCTGCGGCCGGTCGCGGCGGAGCCAGGAGACGAGCTTCGTCAGCGCCAGCGGACTCGGGCGTTCGCGCTCCATCTCGAGCGTGCGGACGCGAAATCCGAGGCCGCGGATTTTTTCCCCGGTGATGCCGATTTCCATCATCGAGATCACGTCGACGTCGAAGCGTGAACGGTCGGTTGCCGAAAGCAGGCGCAACAGCATGATTTCCGCGCCGCCCGCACACAGGCCGGTGAT
Source organism: Terriglobia bacterium (assembly GCA_020073325.1). Taxonomy (GTDB): domain Bacteria; phylum Acidobacteriota; class Terriglobia; order Bryobacterales; family Bryobacteraceae; genus Palsa-187. The sequence continues at coordinate 1,523 of JAIQFJ010000158.1, forward strand.
CAGATGCGTGATCCTGATTGGGTAAGACATTGAGGTTCCTCGAAGACGGGCGTCCGGCGGGCGGCCAGCAGACGGCGGTACAGCGCATCGTAGGCCCCGGCCATGTGACGCACGTCGAATTTTCGAACGGCTCGCTCGGCGGCGCGCACCGAACACTCGCGCCGAAATTCCGAGTCGATCATCATCTTGGACATCGCTTGCGTGAAGGCGTCCTGGGATTCCGGCTCGATCAGCAGACCGTGAATTCCCGGCCACAGCAACTCCGGCACTCCGCCGACCGCCGTGGCGATCACCGGAAGCCCCGCCGACATCGCCTCCATGACGCACAGCGGATTCGCTTCCTGCGTGGAGGAAAGGACGAACGCATCGCAGGCGTTCAGCAGGTTCGGCATGTCGTTGCGGTTCCCCAGGAAGTGCACTCGCGACGCGATGTCCAATTGCTCGGCGAGCCTTTCGAGCGGACGCCGCAGCACGCCGTCGCCGGCCAGCAGTAAATGCGAGTGCAGAGAGACCAGCGGATCCGCGGCGAAGGCGCGCAACAACAGATCGTGATTCTTTTGCGGGCTGAAGCGCGCGGCGCAGACGAATAGAAAATCGTCTTCGCCAAATCCGGCGCGACGCCTCCAGGAAAGCCTCGACATCTGCGGATGCCGAAAATCGTCCACGGGAATCCCGTTGCGGATCAGCGGCAGCGCGTCGACGCCGAACTCCATGCGGAGCGCGGGCGAAAGGCTGGCGGCGATCGATACGGGCGTCACGCCGTGATGGAAGCAGGTGCGGTAGAACGTGCGCAGGCGGTGTGGAATAAGAAGCTCCGGGAAGTTGTGCGCCGTGTAGACGATCACGGGCGTGTTGCGCACCAGCGCCGGCGGGGCGGCGTAGAGCAGGGCATTCAGATGGATGTGAACCACGTCGGGACGTTCCTCGCGCAGCACGCGGCCGAAGCGCGCGAACATCATCGGATCGAAGCCGGGCTTCTTGCCCAGGTACTGAACTTCGACGCCGCTTTCCTCGGCGAGCTGCTCCAGGTCCGACCCTTCGCGCGCGCCGAGACTGACGATGGAGACGCCGTAGCTGGAATGATCCAGCCCCTCGGCCAGATGCATCATCATCCTCTCCGCGCCACCGGAGCGCAGCGAGGGCACTACTTGCAGGACTCGAATTTTGTCGTTCATTTCCGCTTCTCCCATGCCGATTGGCCGGCTGCGGCAATCATTCCGAACAGAAGCCACGTCGGTTTGCGATGCGCCCAACTGAGCGACATCGCGCCGAGAAACCAGGTGAGCAGGATCACGGACCAGAAGCGCCGCTCGATCCACTCGAGCCGCCGGATTCTTCCCACCATCAGGCACAGCGCGCCCGCGAAGAGTACGAAGCCGACCAGACCGGTTTCCACCAGAACCGTCAGGAACGCGTTGTGCGCGACAATCGCTTCGCCCAGGATCGAGCTGACCGCGGTGGCGAAGGCTCCGATGCCGGCCCCGGCGACGGGGTGCGCCTGAAAGATCTCCCAGCCGGCACGCCAGATCGCTCCGCGTTCTCCGAACGATCCTCCGCTCACTTCCTGCGGAATCGAGGCGATGCGTTCCAGGCTGGTCGCGGGCGAGTACAGCAGCAGCCCGGCGAGCACCAGCACCACGCCCATTGCCATCGCGTTCTTCGTGTCGAACGAAAATGCGCGGAACAGCAGCGGGACGATCAGCGCGGCTCCGCACAGCGCGATGAATCCTCCGCGCGATGCGGTCAGGACGGCAGCGGCGAGGATCAGAGCTGGATGGAGTCGCCACAGCCAGACGCGGAAGCCCTTGGAATCGACCGCCATGAGGTAGAAGCTCATCGGGATGCTCAGCACGAGGATCACGCACAGGTCGTTGGGGTCGAATCCGCGCGCCACGCTGCGCTCCCAGTACGCCGACGATTCCTGCGCATACGAGATCAGCGTGCCGACCGCGGAAACGCAGGTGCCGAGCACGTAGGCTCGCAGCAAGCCGATCTGATCGCCGCGCGCCGGCGCAAATTCGAAGATCACCCACAGCAGCGCGATCAGTTGCGCCCAGGTCTGGAGCACGTAAATCGTGAAATCGAGATTGATGCTCCAGAACGCGGTGAGTCCGATCCAGACGGCAAAGATTCCGAGGACGAGATGAATCGGCCGCGGCACGCGGAGGCGTCCGTCCGCGATGACCGCGAGCATGCCGACCGCGAACGTCGCGATTCCGACGATGCGCGAGACGGTCCACAGGCCGCCGATGACGAACTGATCCTCCCAGGGGATCGTGAAGACCAGCAGCAGAAGCAGCATACGGGTCAGGTCGCGCAAGACCGCGATGGGGCTCGCTTCGGCGCGGAGCACGGGCAGCGTTTGAGGATATGCCGGAGACATAGAGCTACTCTTTATGGGCGGGGCGTGCGCGAACCAGAATCGCGGCGCTGCCGAGGCATTGGACGGAAAATCCTGCGATCATTCCGGTCACGGCGCCTTGCAATCCGTAGCGCGGAATCAGCAACGCGCATGCGGCGGCAGTCGCGCCGAGCACCAGAATGAACAACGGCACCTGCGCGCGGAAGATCCGCGCGGCCGTCATGCCGTATCCCAGAAACTGGCCCGCGTATAGCAGCGTCGCCGCGATCATCAGGCCGCTGAGCAGGGAAGCATAGGGCGCGTAAGCCGCGCTGTAAACCAGGGTCACGATCCGTTCGCCTGCCAGGGCGACGGCCACGATTCCGATCAGTCCGCATACGGCCGAAATCCCCAGCAGAATTGTGAGCATTCCCCAGAACCGGCGCAGCGAGCCCTCGGCGTAGAGTTTCGCGAGCTTGGGCGCGGTGGCCTGGCCGCAGGCGTTGACCACCAGATTGCCTGCGACGATCAGATAGGACAGGGCCGCGAAGACGCCGAGTTCCGCTTCGCCGCGCGCGTGCTCGACAAAATATCGAGGCACGTTGAGATTCAGCGAAACCAGCACCAGCACGATCGTCAAGGGAAGCGCGAGGCGGAAAAGTTTCCAGCACCCGCGGAGGTTCCAGCGGAACGGCTCGACCGTGACGGCGACCCGGTCCGGACGGCCGAACGCGACGCTGCGCCGGTCGTACAGCAGGAACGTCAGCGCGGAGACGAGCGCCAGCGACGCCGCCACCGCGGCGACACTGCGCGTCAGCGTCATCGCGCCGATCAATCCCGCGACGGAAAGGCAGCCTTTGAGCATCATCGATTTGCCCATGCGCGCCATGCGTTCCTGCTGCTGCAGCGCGCCGTAATAGATGTCGCTGATGTTGTCGAACCCGCGCGCCACGCCGATCGCGACGATGATCATCGCCAGGCTGGCGCGATACGTCACGGCCAGCGCTGCGGCGATCACGATGACGAGGGCCGTCGAGATCCAGCGCAGGCCGAGATAATCGCTGAACGGAAATTCCTGAACCGCGTCGGTGGCCTGCACGCCGCGCAAATGGAGCTGGCTCGCGACGAACAGCGGTCCTGTGATCGCCAGCCCCAGCGCGAGTTCGCCGACCTGCTCCGGCCGGCCCATCTTCGCGAGCGCGACCAGCAGCAGCCACTGGCTGGCGGCGTAGACGACGTTGCCGGCGAGCGTCCAGGAGATGTTGCTGTAGAGCGACCCCTCGGCAGGACCGGCAACGGCGACGGATTGAACTGCGGTAGCCATAAAAGCGCGCTTAGCGATATTGATAGCCGTATCCGTATTGGCCGAGCACGCGCTGATCGCAGTCGTTCAGGATCGTTCCGAAAACCGGAATCCCGACCATCTGGAACCGCGCCGCGGCTTCGCGCACCGTATCGGGCGCCGTCTTGTTGGCGCGAGCCACGATGATCACCGCGTCGGCCGCGTGCCCCAGCACACGCGCGTCGGAGAAGCGCAGCACCGGAGGAGCGTCGAGGAACACGTAATCGAAATCCTGGCGGAAATGCGTCATCAGGTCCTGCATGCGCGAGGAGTACAACAGCGTCGAAATCTGCTCCGTCGAAGGTCCGGCGGGCAGCAGCGAGAGTCCTGGAATCGAGGTCTTGCGAACCAGCGCGCTGACGGGCAATTCCTGAATCGAATCTTTCTCCGCCAGCACCGTGCTCAATCCCCAGGTGTTCGGCTGGTCGAAAATTTCGTGCAGCCGCGGCTTGCGCAGATCGCCGTCGATCAGCAGGACGCGTTTGCCGATCTCGGCCAGCGCGATAGCGAGGTTGCTCACGATGGTCGTTTTGCCTTCCATCGGAGCCGCGCTCGTGACCAGCAGCGATTGGATCGATCCCGAATACATCAGCGAAGCCAGAACTTCGCGGAACGATTCGGAAATCGGCGAGTGTTTTTCTTGCCACGTCGCCAGTTCCATGCTCACCTGCGGACGCGTGTCGAGCAGCATCCTGCGCGGCGTCGCATAGAGCGATTGATAGGTGCCGCTCGGAATCGCGCCAAGTTCGGGAACGTTGACACACGCCCTCAGTTCGCCGGGGACGCGCACCACGCGCTTCGATCGATCGATGGTCGCGGCGCCGACCAGGCCCAGGCACAACCCGCTCAGCAGGCCGAGCCCGAGATTCAGCGGAGCATTCGGGCGGAACGGCCTCACCGGAGCCGTGGCGGCGCCGATGATCCGCACGCCGGACGGCTTGATCGCCGACGCGATGCCGGCTTCTTTCACCTTTTGCAACGTCGACTGATAAATCTGCCGGTTGTCTTCGAGGGCGCGCTTCAGGCTCTCGTAGCGGATGCGTTCGCGAGCCTGCTGGCTTACCGTGGCCGCCTGCGCGTTGTAGTTTTTCGCGAGCATCATCTCGCGTCCCAGCGCTGCTTGGTATTCGCTGCGATATTTTTTCGGGATCGTGCGAATCTCGGTTTGCACCGCCGCGTCCAGTTCATCGATCTGCGCCTGCAACCGTACGACGCGATAGTTGTCGTCGGTGTACAGCGAACTCAGCTCGGCGCGCTGACGGCGAAGGTCGGTGAGCTTGGCGCGGTTTTCTTTCAAACTCGCGGGCTCGAGCGCCGCGGGCAGCGAATCGGCCGGACTCTCCGACACCATGCGATACGTCGATTCCTTGGAGATGCGGTCCCCTTGTGCCGTCGCGAGTTCGCGCTGCACGTTGCGAAGGCGCTCCTCGGCGACCGACTCGGTTCCCGCGCTGAGCAGCAACCCCGCCGCTTGCGAGGACGTGGTCAACTCCGCTTCCGATTGCGCCAGCCGCGCCTTCATCTCTTCAAGCTGCGGGCCGAGCCACTGACCCACCTGATTCGCCGCGTTCAGCCGAGCCTCGAGATTGTAGCTGATGAATTCGTCGGCGAGCCCGTTGACGACGTCGGCGGCCAACAGCGGATCGCTCGATTCATAGGTGATGCGAACAATGCGGCTGTGCGGCGCCGGCGCGACCACCAGGTGCTCGCGGAGAATGTCGACCGGACGCAGGTTGTCGTCTTGTTGGGACTGCGGGATCGGCAGCGAGCCTGCCAGCGCCGCGATCACGCCCGGTTTGGGCATGAATCCGGCGCGCTCCGGCAGCTTCAGCCGGTTGATCACGCGATCCAGCACCACGTCGTCCTGCAAAATGTCCACCTGCGTCTGCACGAAGGACTCCGCCGAGAAATTCGCCGGTTGTGCCGAAGAGTCGATGCGGCGAAGGTCCAGAAAGTCTTCGTTGAGTCCCTGCACTTCGAGCGATGTGCTGGAGCGGTAGACGGGCGTCGTCCAATGTGTCGCCGCGGCTCCGCCGATCAGTCCCAGCGAAACCGCGAACATGAGAAAGCGCTTGCGGCGCGAAAGTAAACGGCCGAGGTCCGCAAAGCGGGCCCACTCGGAGCGGTCATCGACGGCGGTGTAAGGCACGTCGATCAGCGTTTGCATTGCGGGAACGCCGCCGCGCTCCGCGCGGGCGAGATTTGAGGCAGGGCCTTCGAGTTGATTTAAGGATTTCATGATGATTTGCCTCCGTGCAAAAACTTTCTAACGGAAAATAACCAGTCCGGTGCCGGCCGTGATGGCTGCTTCCATCGCGCGCACCGCGATTCGTTTTCCGTTGCTGGTGGGCACGAACAAAATGTCGTTGGGCCGCAGCGCTATGTCCTCTGCTTTGCCCGCCAGAATTTTCTTGAGATCAAGCGCGATCTCTTTCCGCTCCGTCGATCCGGGGATGGTGCGCAGGATCTTGCTCTCGCCCGGCGCCGGCGTCGGGCCAAGCCCTTCCGCCATCGACAGCACCTGCAGCGCCGACATCGTTTCGCGCTCGTGCAGAACGAACGCGCCGGGTTTGTGCACGGCTCCGATGACGTAGATCATCTCCGCGGTGGGAACGGTCACGACGTCGTGCGGTTGAATCAGAATATTTTCGCCCGGATTTTTCGCGTCCAGGAAATCTTTCGTCTTCACTTCGGCGACGTTGAACTTCTTGTCTTCGGAAAGCGTGGCGGAATCGAGCGGCAGCACGCCGCTCTCGACCGGACGGCTGATGCGGATCGCGGCCCCGGCATCGGGTCGAAGCCCGCCCGCCGACGCGACCACTTCGGCCAAGGTCTTGCGGCCGCGCAGTTGATGGACGCCCGGAGCGTTCACGGCTCCCACGATCGCCACCGGCTGGCTTCCGAACTCGGTGATCGCCACCGAAACGCGCGGATTGCGAATTTCGCTTTTCAGCTTTTCGGTCAGTGCCAGGCGAAGCTGTTCCACCGTGAGCCCGCCCGCGCGAACGCGGCCGGCAAGCGGAAGGCTGATCCAGCCGTCGCTGTCGATACGGATCGGTGTTTCGCCGATCTCGTCCACGCCGAGGACCCAGATCTTCAATACATCGTCGGGTCCGAGGACATACTCTTTGGCGTCGCTCGCCGCAGTGTTCGGCTGGCCCCACGCCAGACCGAGCGCGAGAGCGCCCGCCAGAATCAAAAACCACTTTGTTGAACTCATAAAATGCTCTCGTTTGAAAAAAAGATCGAATCAGAAGCCGCCCAGATGATCGAGCTGTGTGCCGAGCTGCGTGCGCACGCTTTCAATCGCTTTGGGATCGCGCGACCAGTTGGACCAGTCGCGCCCCACCGTGCGCGCCACGTTCAGCGCCCAATTTCCCCAGCCTTGTTTTTTCAGCAGCTCGACGTATTCGTAATCGTCCACGCCGTCGCGAATCCATTTGAGGCGCATCGACGGCGCGACCCCGTCGGGCATGTAGAGGAGGCTTCCTTCGCCGGGCGCGTTGTAATTCCCGAAGAATCCGACGTTGTTGACCTCGTCCCACGACGCGCCCAGATGAAAGTCCGCGCGCCAGTACAGAATTCCCGTGAGCCCCAGACTCTCGCTGAGAAATCCCGGCTGAATGCGGTAATTCGCGGGCGCATAATCGATCAGCCATTTGGGCGAATAGTCGTCCTGCGAAAGCGCGTTGTACGACCACACCTGATCGCCCTTGCGCTGCGCCGCGGCCACCGCGTCTTTGGCGCGATCGTACATCGTGGGCAGCACGGCCCAGATGTCGACCGCCGAGCGCCCCGTGCCCGACCCGTCATCGAAGAGCGCATCGGTCGGCGCCATCGTCACCAGGTTGAGCACCCCCGCGCTGTGCAGATTTCGGGCCCACGCTTTGAGCGGCTCGTTCAGATTCCCGCATGCATCGATCTCGTCGGCCGAATAGTTGTAGATCACAAGATCGGGCTGATGCCGCGCCACCTCGCGGCTGATCGCCGCCGGATCGGGAGGATCGCTCATCCAGCACGTGCCGATATTGGCGCTGCTCCAGATGCCGAGCCCCGTCGTGGCGAGGCCGAGCCGGTCGATTAAATCGCGTTCCGCGGACCGGCTGGCGATCGCGGGATCCACTTTGTTCTTCAGCAGCTCCTCTTGGACCGCTCGCGGCGCGCCGTTGCGCAGCCCGAAGCTCGACCGCAGCGACGGACGCAACGGCAGAGTGAAATTCCAGACCCGCAGCTCGATCGTGCCCGAAGCGGACGACTGGTCTGTGGTCAGCGTAAATGTCCCGCGATAAACTCCCGGCGCCGTATCCCGGGGAACCGCGATGTCCACCCAGAACGGTTGATTCTTCCCCGCCAATAATTCCGGCGCCGCCACCGGTAGCAGGGCGTCCGCGTACCAGCCCGCGCCCAGCGGACGATTCACCGTGTGCTGCGGACTGCCCGTGCTCACCCAGACATAGTGCTCCAGATAGGCCGACACATTTTCGCGACGCAGCGTGATTCCCGCGTCGTTTTGAAGATCGGTGAAGCTCAGTGCGGTGACTTGCGCATCGCGCGGTGACCGCGCGGCAATCTGAAACGACTCCGTCTCGCCGCGCGCCGCGCTCAACTGAATGGTGGCGCTCGATCCAGCATTGTCGCTCTGGCCGATCCGCTCGAGGCTCGAGCCGACCCACAGGGCCAGTCCGGCATCGGGCGCGGCTCCCAGCCACAGCGAAAAGAGAATGATTTCTGCCAGTCTTGACATGGAACTACTCAACGCGGCGTAGCCACGCTTCCCGCCAGAAGAAGAAGCAGGAGCGGTCGCAGCCGATCCCGATTCCCTCGCACATGGAGCCTTCCAGAAGCACGGTGTTTTTCAGGCGCCGGTATTGCTTCGATTCCTCGAGAAACATCCGCTCCATACGCTTGTGGACCTTCACCCGCCGGCCGCAGAATCGGCGCATATCGTCGACGAGCTTCAAACCTCTCAGAGCGCCCCGCTCGTCGAGCGTTGCCCGAATTTCCGCTTCGCTCTTCACTTCCACCAGATCGCCCGGCTGAAGATTCAGAACTTCCTCGGCATAATCGACCTGCGGCGCGCGGCCGTTGCCATTGCCGCCCATGGCGCCGAGCAACTTCCGCCACGTATGCGCGGGTCCGAACGTTTGCAGCAGGTAGCAGGCGCGCCGGAACAAAAAATACGGCGCGGGCCGCGACAGGGCCGAACCCTGGCGAGGCTCCTTATGCTGACACTGCTCGATCGTGATCAGGTTCATGATGGGCCACCGGTTCCGAAGCTAGCTCCGCCGCGTGAATCACGGCGCCGACTTTCTGGAGTTGTTGATTGCGAGGATCGTGCGAACGCATCGCGGCCAGCACGCTCTTGGCGGGAGCGCTGGTGAGAATTGCCGCGATCGCCGGATGTAGCCGCACCACCGAATGGTGCGGAGAAAACGTATATCCAAGGCGGAGCTTGTATTCGTGCAAGCCATCGGTTCCGGCGACCAGCGACGCGTATCCCATCGAAACCGCCTTCAGCTTCGGGTCCTGTGCGATTTCGCTGGTGATGGTGAAATCCAGCACATGGTTGGGACAATGTTCCAGGTCCTCGTCGCGCGACATGCGATGCAGAATGTGCAGCCAGCCGTCTTCGCGGCAGGTGATCGCATAAGCGGCCAGGTGTCCGTCCACCAGCGCGCCGTAGGCGGCGATCGCCGGACAATGCCGGATCGCCGTGACCAGCCGCTTCCAGGACCGCTCCGCCCCGAACTCGGGATCCCAGCGATCCTGCCGCTTCATGGTGTGGAGATTCAACTCCAGGCCTTGCTTCAATAGATCCGATTCGTCCAGCCGGACCACCTGGCAATCGTCCAGTCCCTTGCGCACTTTGGCGCGGAAGTTCCTGTGAAGTTGCGGAATGCCGTATTGTTTCGACGTGTATTGGTACAGCCCGCATTCCAGGCCGTTGGAGATGAGGGAGGGATAGCGCACGCCGGTAACCGCGCCGCTCCACAGGAACCGCCGCAAATCGTGCGGATCGGGATCGAACCGCAACTGGTGCGGCAGACTGACGAACAGTCCGCGCTCGACGCTGTGCCACAGGACGCCGCAGGCTTCGTTCACGCGGCGTCCGCGCATTTGCATGAATTGCGCCAGGCCGGAGCCCGGCAGCGACACGCGTCGTGTCGATGCTTCAAACTCTTCCTTGTTCATGGATTTTCTTGGCTAGGCTGCGACGCTGGTCCTGCGCGTCGCTGGACGGACCCAATTCTCTTCCACTTCCGCCGCGACCGACCGCTGTAGCATCGGCACCGATACCACCAGCCGCGCGTGCGGCTTACACGAAACCAGGATTCCTTCCATGCCTTGCAGCGGGCCGCGCTCGATGTACACCCGGTCGCCGGTGCACAGGAACGGATGAGGCCCGATCCGCAGATCGGACTGGATCATTCGTTCGACACTGACTAATTCCTCTGCGGAGATCACCGCCGGAACGCGGGCGATCGAAACAAATGTACTTACTCCTGGAATTGTGAGGATTGGCAGCCGATGAGTAATATCGAGGCTGCAAAACACATAGTTGGGGAAAACAGGCAGTTCCGCGCCGCCGTCGCGTTTTCGGTAGACCGGCAGAAAATGAGCGAATCCTTTTCCTTCAATCGCCTGCGCAACGGATTTTTCGTGATGATGCTTCACCGTGACCGCGTACCATGGAAACGGCGATTCGGCTAATGACATGACATCCTCGGCGGATTCACCAGGCAAGGTGTGCTACCGCCATCTCACGATCTCCTTTGGGCTTGCCTCCCGAATCGGAGTACCTGTAGGCCGCTCCCGCGAGTACCTCAGGTATTTCACCGGCACTTGCTGCCAGTTATTCGATCTAGCCGGATGATAAGCGGAGGTAACGTTTTAGTCAATTACGTGATCTACTAGCTGCAATTGTAAACAGTTGAATACTAACCGTTTTGCGAGTTGTTTCGCTCAATTTGCGGCTTACCGACTGCGCCAATTCGCGTAGCCCTCGGCAGGATAAGTGCTTAGGGGACGTGTTTCGCGTCGTTAATCCTGGTCCGTAACGTGCCACAACGACAGTGAGATGCCCGTAACGCTACCGAAGCCCGACTTCCGGATTCTGTTTGAGTCGGCTCCCGGTCTTTACTTGGTCTTGACACCCGATCTGAAGATTGTCGCCGTCAGCGACGCCTACACCCGCGCGACCATGACGGAGCGCGAAAAGATTCTCGGGCGCGACATCTTTGAAGTCTTTCCCGACAATCCCGAGGATCCGGAGGCCACCGGCGTCCGGAATCTGCGGGCGTCGTTCGAGCGGGTCCTGGTCAATCGCGCGACGGACGTCATGGCGGTCCAGAAGTACGATGTTCGCTCCGACTCCCCGGGGCACGCCTTTGAGCAGAGGTGGTGGAGTCCCATCAATTCCCCGGTGCTCGGGCCCGATGGCCAAGTTCAGTTCATTATCCATCGCGTCGAGGATGTCACGGAATTCTTGAAGTTAAGGCAGCATTCCACTGACAAAGAAGAGTTTACTGACGAATTAAAGGCTCGCGCCGAGACAATGGCGGCCGAGATCTTTCAGCGGGCCCAGGAGCTCCAGGCGGCCAACCAGCGGCTGGAAGCTCTCAATTGCGAGCTGGCCGAGGCCAATCAAAAGATCGTCGCGGCGGAAAGCCTCAAGAGACAGTTCTTTATCAATGTTTCCCATGAGTTGCGCACACCGCTTACGTTGATCCTGGCGCCCGTGGCAGCGCTTCTCGAAGGCGACCGCGGAAGCATCGCTGCGGAGCAGATTTCGTCACTCGAAACCATTTATCACAACGCCCTTCGCTTGCTCCAGATGGTGACGGGGTTATTGGATGTTGCGAAGGCGGAAAGCGGAAAACTGGCGCCCCGCCGCGAAGCGACCGATCTCGCGCGTCTCACCCAGGCCGTGGTGGAGGACTTCCGGCCGGCTGCGGAGCGCAAGGGACTCCATCTGAGCTGCGAGATCGGAGCCGTCGCCGGACCGGTCCTGATTGATCGGTATCTTTATGAGGAGATTCTGTTCAATCTGCTCTCGAATGCGATCAAGTTCACAGCATCCGGGGGCGAGGTTGCTGTTTCGTTGACGGCGACCGGCGAAGCACTGCGCCTGTCGGTCCGCGATAAAGGCATCGGCATCGCGCCGCAGGATATTCCTGCGATCTTCGAGAAATTCCACCAGGTGGAGGGCGTATCCACGCACCGGTTCGAGGGCAGCGGACTCGGACTCGCGCTGGTGCGGGAATTTTGCGAACTGCTGGATGGCCATGTCTCCGTAGAGATCCGTCCGGGAGAGGGTAGCAACTTCGTGGTCGAGTGTCTCGCGCCCGCCGCGGCTGGGGCGCTTCATCCTCTTACGCGAACCGCCCGGGGATATTGGGCGCCCATATCGCATGCGTCGGTCGCGCCGGTCGGCCGGGGTTCGGAAAAGGTGCTGATCGCCGAAGATAATCCGGAAATGGCGACCTACATCGCGACTCTGCTCGAAAAGATGTGCCAGGTCCGGATTGCGGCCGACGGCGTGAAGGCCTATGACCTGGTGCGGAGTTGGTCGCCGGACATACTGGTGGCCGATGTCATGATGCCGAAAATGGACGGCTTCGATTTGTGCCGGCGCCTCAAATCCGACCCGCAAACCGTACGGCTGCCGATCGTGC
>JAIQFJ010000159.1 GCA_020073325.1 Terriglobia bacterium
GACATGGTCGCGAACGCGAAGAAGATCGGGCTGTTCGCCCTGGGCGTCGCGTATCAGAAATTCATGGCGGCGATTGAGGAGCAGCAGGAAGTGGTGGCGTCGATCACCGATATTCTGATGAACGCGTTCGCGATGGAATCGGCTATGCTGCGCGCGGAAAAGATCGCGCGGAGCGGGAAGAACGCGGAGAACGCGCGCGAGATGGCGGCGGTGTTTGCGCGGGAGGCGATGGATACGATCGACTCGGCGGCTCGCACGGTGCTGGCGGCGTGTTCGGAAGGCGATGCGCTGCGAATGAATCTGGCGGTGGTGAAGCGGTTCACCAAGTACGAAGCGATCGACATGATCGGGACGCGCCGGAAGATCGCGGCCCGGCTGATTCAGGCGGAGCGGTACGTCGTCTAACGGCAGGAGTCGGGATTCAGAATGCGGCCGCGGATTGTGGTGCTGGTGGGGCTGCCTGGATCCGGTAAGTCCACTTATGTCGAACAGGCCGGTGCGACGGCGCTTTCCAGCGACGAGATCCGGCGGCTGCTTTCGGACGATCCGACGAATCAGAAGATTCACTCGCGCGTGTTTGCGGTGCTGCGGTATTTGCTGAAAAAGCGGCTGGAACTGGGGCGTCCGGTGACTTATATCGACGCGACCAACCTGACGCCTTACGAACGGCGCGCGTATCTCAAGATCGCGGAGCTGTACGATTGCGACGTCGAGGCGGTCTTCTTCAACGTCCCGGTGGAGGAATGCCAGCGCCGCAATCGTGAGCGTCATCGGAACGTGCCGGACGAAGTGATCGCGGACATGGCGCGGCGGCTGGTCGCCCCGTCAACCGAAGAGGGATTCGCACGCGTTATCGTAGTTGCATGAAATTCATTGCCGGATCGATCGCCGCGGCTCTGTCGCTTTCCGTCGCACTTTACGGCGCGATGATCGACGGCGCGAAGATCAATTGGGCGACCGCGGGCAAGGGCGAAAAGGTTATTGTCTTCGTGCACGGCTGGACCTGCGATTCGACGACGTGGTCGAAGAACGTGCCGGCTGTGGCGCGGAAATATCAGGCCATCACGCTCGATCTGCCGGGGCATGGCAAGAGTGGTATGCCTCGCGGCGAATTTTCCATGGACCTTTTTGCGAAGGCGATCGAAGGCGTGCGGCGCGACGCAAAGGTGGACAAGATGATCCTGGTGGGCCACAGTATGGGCACGCCGGTGATCCGGCAGTATGCGCGGCTGTTTCCGCAGCACGTCGCGGCGCTGGTGCTGGTGGATGGAACCGTGATCGATGCGAAAACCGCGGCGGGATTCGCCGGCGTGGCGGACCGGTTTAAAACTCCCGATGCGTCCAAGACGCGGGTCGAATTTATTCGCAGCATGTTCACGCCGCTGACTCCGCCGGATTTGAAGACGCGAATCGAAAAAATGATGACGGCTCCTCCGGATGCGGCGGCAGCAGGTTCGATGGCGGCGATGGGCGACCCCGCGATCTGGAAAGAAGACGCGATCAACGTTCCGGTGCTGGGGATTTATGCCGACAAATCGCGGCTGGGGAATCGCGAGCTGCTCTCAAAACTTTTTCCCTCGATCGAATACACGGAGATTCCCGGAACCGATCATTTTCTGATGCTGGAAAAACCGGAGGAGTTTAACCGGGTACTGATGGCGTTCCTCGACAAACAGTGAAACAGCTTCCCGATCCCGCAGTTCCACAGAGAATCCTGGCACTCAAGCCGTCGCTTCCGGCGCTATGGGGCCGCATGAACGCGCACCAGATGATCTGTCATCTGGACGATTCATTCCAGCTCGCGCTGGGCGCGCGCGAGGCCGGGTCGGTGAGCAATCTGTTCAAGCGCACGGTGATGAAGTGGGGCGCGCTTTATGTTCCGATGCCCTGGCCGAAAGGAACGCCGACGATGCCTGAGATGGAACAAGGCGTGGGTGGCACGCGACCCGTGGAGTTTGACGCGGACCGCGCGCGCCTGCTGCGGACGATCGCGCGCTTCTGCGAGCCGGGGCTGAGCTTCGCATCGATCGAGCATCCGTTTTTCGGTCCGATGACGAAGAGCCAGTGGATGCGCTGGGGTTTTCTTCACACCGATCATCACCTGCGGCAGTTCGGAATCTGACTGTGAAGATCCGATCGATGGTCGACACCGGCTCAGAGACGTATCGCGCGAACTACGCGTGGATGACGCGCGAGATCGATCGATTGCGCGCGGAGCTGAAGCGGTCGACCGAGGGCGGCGGCGCGAAGTACAACGAGCGTCACAAGGCGCGCGGAAAACTGCTGCCGCGCGAAAGAATCGAGGCGCTGCTCGATGAAGGATCGTATTTTCTGGAGATCGCGCCGCTTGCCGGGATCGGCATGGAAGGCGAGGTTCCGGGCGCGGGCATTATCGGCGGCATCGGGCTGGTGGAGAATCGCGAATGCCTGATCATCGCGAATGAAGCGACGGCGAAGGGCGGCGCGACGGGAGAGCCGGGGCTGATCAAGAACGCGCGGCTGGCCGACGTCGCGCGCGAAAATCGCCTGCCGACGATTCTGCTGGTCGAGGCCGCGGGCGCGGATCTGCCGCAGCAATCGAAGGTGTTCGTGCCGGGCGGGCGCGGGTTTCGCGAGATTACACGCCGGTCGAAGCTGCGGATCCCGACGATCTCTGTTGTGTTCGGACCGTCGACGGCGGGCGGCGCGTATTTGCCGGGGATGTCGGATTACGTCGTCATGGTGCGCAAGCGCGCGTCAGTTTATCTGGCTGGTCCGCCGCTGGTGAAGATGGCGACGGGCGAGACCGCGGATGAAGAGTCGCTCGGCGGAGCGGAGATGCACTCGCGCGTCTCGGGGCTCTCGGATTTTCTCGCGGACAGTGAATTGGACGGGCTGCGGATCGCGCGGGAAATCGTTTCGCATTTCAATTTGCCGAAGCCTACGGTGGAGATGGCGCCCGTAGAAGAGCCGTTGTATCCGGCGGAGGAGTTGCTGGGGATCGCCTCGGCCGATCCGCGGGTGCCGTTTGAGGCGCGCGAAATTATTGCGCGGATCGTCGATGGGTCGCGATTCACGGAATTCAAAGCGCAGTATGGAACGACGCTGGTGACGGGCTTCGCGCACGTCCACGGATTTCCGGTCGGGATTCTGGCGAACAACGGAGTGTTGATGTCGGAATCGGCGGCGAAGGGCGCGCAGTTCATCGCGCTGGCGAATCAGCAGAATATTCCGCTGCTGTTTTTGCAGAACATCACGGGCTTCATGGTGGGCCGGTCGTATGAGGAGCAGGGGATCATTCGCAACGGCGCGAAGCTGATCAACGCGGTGTCGAACTCGACGGTGCCGGCGATCACGATCATGATCGGCGGGTCGTACGGCGCGGGGAATTATGCGATGTGCGGGCGCGCGTACGATCCGCGATTTTTATTCACGTGGCCGAATCACCGGATCGCGGTGATGGGTCCGCAGCAACTTGCGGGCGTGATGGACATCGTGAAGCGCGAGGGCGCGGCCCGGCAGGGAATGGCGGTCGATGAAGAGCAATTGACCTCGCAGAAAAAAGCTCTGGAAGATCAGATCACGCGCGAATCGGATCCGTACTTCGCGACGGCGCGGGTGTGGGATGACGGGATCATCGATCCTCGGGATACGCGGACGGTGCTGGCGATTTCGCTATCGGCGGCGCTGAATCGAACGGTGGAAGGAACGATGGAGTGGGGAGTTTTCCGGCATTGATACGCAAGTTGCTGGTGGCCAATCGCGGAGAAATCGCGCGGCGGATCTTTCGCACCTGCGATCAACTTGGGATTGCGACGGTTGCGGTGTATTCGCACGCGGATCGCGATGCGCCGCATGTGCGCGAGGCTCGCGAGGCGATCTACATCGGTCCCGCGGAAAGCCGCGATTCGTATCTGCGGATCGAAAAAATTCTGGAAGCAGTGCGGCGCACGGGGGCGGACGCGATTCATCCGGGCTACGGTTTTCTCGCGGAAACTGCGGATTTCGCGGAAGCATGCGAAGCGCGTGGCTTGATTTTCGTGGGGCCGCGGGCGGATGCCATTCGCGCGATGGCGTCGAAGATTGAAGCTCGTAAGATCGCGAAGCGTGCAGGCGTGCCTGTTGTTCCTTCCGAAGGATTTCCGCTGCTGGTGAAAGCTGCTGCCGGTGGCGGCGGAAAAGGGATGCGACGCGTGGATCGTGCCGAGGATCTGGAATCGGCAAGAGCGGAGGCGGCGCGGGAGGCGGAAGCAGCATTTGGCGACGGCACGCTGCTGATCGAGCGTTATCTGGAACGCGCGCGGCATATCGAGGTGCAGATTTTTGGCGACCTTCACGGCAATGTCGTGCACCTGTTCGAGCGCGAATGCTCGGTGCAGCGGCGGCACCAGAAGATCATCGAGGAATCGCCGGCGCCGAATCTTTCTCCGGATGTTCGAGGCGCGTTGTGCGAAGCGGCGTTGCGGATTGCGCGCGAGATCGGCTACTCCAGCGCCGGCACCGTGGAATTTCTGGTCACACCCGCGGGAGAATTTTTCTTTCTGGAAGTGAATACGCGGATCCAGGTGGAGCATCCGGTGACGGAGATGGTCCTGGGGTTCGATCTGGTGCGGATGCAGATCGAAGTCGCCGAAGGCCGCGCGCTGCCTGCGCTCGAACTGGAACCTCGCGGCCACGCGATCGAAGCCCGGCTCTATGCCGAGGATCCTGCGAACGGATTTCTGCCGTCGACGGGAAAAATTCTTGCGTGGCGCGCTCCGCAGGGTGTCCGTGTCGAGAGCGGGATTGAGCGTGAGACCGAAGTTGGCATCCACTACGATCCGTTGCTGGCGAAAATCATCGCGCATGCAAATTCGCGGGCGAAAGCGATTCGCAAGTTGCGCTGGGCGCTGGAACGAACGCTGGTCCACGGCGTCACGATGAATCGCGAGTTCCTCACGCGCGTTCTGGATCATCCCGATTTCGCGGCAGGAAGCGTCCACACGGATTTCGCGATTACGTACGAGCGCGATCGATCTGCCGAGGCCGTCGCGAAAACAGCGCTGGACGCCTATCGCGATGCGCGCCGGCAAGCAACGCGCGCGGTTCTGCCGCATGTGCCTTCGGGGTATCGCAACAATCCGTTCCAGCCGGCTCCGCCGCGCGCGCAGGTGATCTCCTGCGATGAGGGACACATTCGCGTCGAGATCGACGGCGCGCAATATTCGTTCGACGTTTCCGAAGACGCGTCGCGGCACTGGATCGGCGATTTTAGTTTCGCGCGCGAATCGCGTTATCCCTCGGAGGAAGGCGCAGCGTCGGAAGAATCCGCCAGCTCGCCGATGCCGGGAAAAGTTCTGCGCATTCTGGTTGAGCCGAATGGCGAAGTGCAACCGGGCGATCCGCTGGTCATACTGGAAGCTATGAAGATGGAGCAGACTGTCCGCGCGCATGCCGCGGGCATCGTCGACGCGGTGCTGGTGAAGCCGGGCCAGGTGGTGGCTCCGGGCGAAACGCTGGTACACGTGCGCTCCAAAGGAGAATCGAAATGATCGCCGAGCAGGCCGGGACCGAATTTCCGTACTTCAGCGAAGAGCATCTGATGATCCGCGAGACGGTGCGGAAATTCGCGAAGAACGAAATCGCGCCGTATTCGGCGGAGTGGGACGAGGCCGGCGAATTTCCGCGGGAGCTGTTCAAGAAAGGCGCGGAGCTGGGGTTGTTCGGCATCCGGCTGGACGCGGAGTTCGGCGGCAGCGCGCTCGACTGGTGGGCCTCGGCGGCGTACTTCGAAGGCATGTCGTATTCGGAAAACGGCGGCGTGAACATGGCGTTCATGGTGCAGAGCGATCTGACCGGTCCCGCGATTCAGGAACTCGGCACGCGTGAGCAGATGGAAGAATTTCTGAAGCCGGCGATCGCGGGAGACATGATCGCATCGCTCGGGATCAGCGAGCCGGGCGGCGGATCGGACGTTGCGGCGATCAAGACGCGCGCACGCGTCGACGGCGGGGATCTGGTCATCTCCGGACAGAAATTATGGATTACAAACGGCACTCGCGCCGACTTCATCGTGCTCGCCGTGCGCACGAGTGAGGATCGTTATAAAGGAATTTCGTTCGTGCTGTTCCCGACGAAGACGAAGGGATTTTCGGTGGGCAAGAAGCTCGACAAGATCGGCATGCTTTCTTCCGACACGGCCGAGTTGTTCTTTGACGAGTGCCGCATTCCGAAGCGCTATCTGCTGGGCGAAATGAACCGCGGCTTCTATTACGTGATGGAAAATTTTCAGGGCGAGCGGCTGGCCGCGGCGCTCGGCGCGTTGTACGGCATGGATCGGATGATCGAGTTTGCGATGAACTACGGGCTGGAGCGCAGCGCGTTCGGCGGCCCGGTCCGCAAGAATCAGGTCTGGAAGCATCGTTTTGCGGAGCATCTGACGTCGATCGAGGCCGGGCGCTGGTTGTGCTATCGCGCGCTCGACCTGATGAATCGCAAACAGAAATGCGTGCGCGAAATTACGATGGCGAAGCTGTACACCACCGAGCTTTGCCAGAAAGTCGCCTATGACTGCATGCAGATTTTCGGCGGCTTCGGCTACACGGTGGAATATCCGATCGGCCGTTTCTGGCGCGACGTGCGGCTGCACACCATCGGGGCCGGCACATCGGAGATCATGAAAGAGATTCTCGCGAAGGATTACAAAATCTAACCATGATAAGGATTGCGAACGGACAGGGCTTCTGGGGCGATTCGCTCGAAGCTCCTGTCGAACAGGTCCGCAGAGGACCGATTGATTACCTCACGCTCGACTATCTGGCCGAGATCACGATGTCGATCATGCAGAAGCAGCGATCGCGCGATCCCAAGGCCGGCTATGCGCGCGATTTTGTCGATATGATTGCGCGCGTGCTGCCGGACTTAGTCGAGCGGCGCATTCGCGTGATCGCCAACGCAGGCGGCGTGAATCCCGCGGCGTGCCGCGACGCGATTCTGGAAATCGCCAAGCGCCAGGGGATCCATGTGAAGGTCGCGACCGTGACCGGCGACGACATCATGGGCCGGCTCGACGACTACATCGCGCGCGGCGTCGCGCTGAAGAACATGGAGACGGGCGAGCCGCTGTCGAAGATTCGCTCAAAGGTGCAAAGCGCCAACGTGTACTTCGGGGCGTTTCCCGTGGCCGAAGCGCTCGGGCATGGCGCGCAGATCGTCATCACGGGGCGCGTGACGGATACGGGCCTGGCGCTCGCGCCGATGATTCATGAATACGGCTGGAAGCTCGACGACTGGGACAAACTTTCCGCGGGAACGATCGCGGGCCACTCGATCGAATGCGGCGCGCAATCGACCGGCGGAAATTGCCAGGTGGATTGGGAGACAATCCCGAACCTCGCCGATGTCGGTTATCCGATCATCGAGGCGGAGCCTGACGGCAGCTTCGTCATCACCAAGCACGCGGGTACGGGCGGGCGCGTCTCGGTCGCGTCGGTGAAGGAGCAGCTTCTTTACGAAATGGGCGATCCGCGCGAGTACATCACGCCGGACTGTGTCGCCGATTTCACCACGATTCATCTGGAGCAGTGCGGCCCCGATCGCGTCCGCTTCAGCGGCATCAAGGGCCGTCCCGCGACGCCGTTCTACAAAGTTTCGATCAGCTATTCGGCGGGCTACAAAGCCATCGGCGGCCTGGTTTACGCCTGGCCCGATGCGTACAAGAAGGCGAAAGCCGCGGACAGGATTCTGCGGCAGAGGCTCGACCGGCTCGGACTGAAGTTCGACGAGATTCGCACGGAGTTCGTCGGAGCCAATGCGTGCCATGGAATTGCGGCAGGCGAACCGTCGCCTGAAGTGGAGCCGCAGCTTGCCGAGGTGATGCTGCGCGTCGGCGTGCGCTCGTCGAACAAGGAAGCGGTGACCAGGTTCACCAAGGAATTGGCTCCGCTGGCGCTGAACGGTCCGCCGGTGGTGACCGGATTCGGCAGCGGACGTCCCAGCGTGGACGAGATTATCGCGTATTGGCCGGCGTTGATTCCCAAAACCGAGGTCGCGCCGGAGGTGAGCATATGGCAAAACGAAAATTAGTCGAACTGGCGCATGCGCGCTCCGGCGATAAAGGCGATACGTCGAACGTCGGCATCATCGCGCTTAAGCCGGAATATTATCCAATCCTGGTGAAGGAAGTGACGGCGGAGCGCGTCAAAGAACATTTCAAGGGTGTTTGTTTGGGCAAAGTCGAACGATTCGAGCTGCCGAACCTCGGCGCGCTGAATTTTCTGCTGCACGAAGCGCTCGACGGCGGTGGAACGTTCGCGCTGAAAGCTGATCCGCAGGGCAAGACGTATTCGAGCGCGCTGCTGCGGATGGAGATCGACGTTGATTGAGTATCGCGTCGCGGGTGGAATCGCGCGCATCACGCTGAATCGCCCGGAAAAACGCAACGCGCTGAATCCGGAGTTGATCGCGGGGATCAAGGACGGCCTGTCGCGATCCGCTGCCGACCCCGACGTCCGGGTTGTGCTGCTCACCGGCGCAGGATCGGATTTCTGTTCCGGCGCCGATCTCGCGGGGCTCGACCGCGCGGCGGAAGCAGGCGTGATGAATCATCTGGATACGGCTCGCCACATGGCGAACGCGTTTCTTGCGATGCGCCATCATCCGCGGCCGGTGGTCGCTGCGGTGCGCGGGCGCGCGCTCGCCGGAGGATGCGGTCTGGCGACGGCGTGCGACCTGATCGTCGCCGAGGAATCCGCGCAGTTCGGCTATCCGGAAGTGAAGATCGGTTTTGTGCCCGCGATGGTGATGGCGATCCTGCGCCGGTCGATCAGCGAGAAGCGTGCGTTCGAGTTGATTACGACGGGCGAGATCATCACCGCACCGCAGGCGCACGCGGCCGGTCTCATCAATCGCGTGTACGCCGACGACGAATTTGCGCAGGGCGTCGAGGACTACGTCGCCGCGCTCGCGTCGAAATCGGCATCGGCCGTCGCGCTTAGCAAAAATTTGCTCTATCACATGGATGGAATGAGCTTCGAGTCCGCGCTTGAAGCGGGAATTCACGGCAATGCGCTGGCGCGTATGACCGACGACGCGCGGCGCGGCATCGAGCGGTTTGTCAAGAAGAACTGATCCATATCGTTTTTCGGCTGGCGTAGTCTATTGGGATATGGATCGAAGAATGCTTCTCGCCAGCCTTGGCGCAATTCTCGCCCAAGCGCAAACCAAGAATCCGCCGCGCGGACCGATTTTCCAGCACGATCTGCCGGACGTCAACATTCATAACTGGGCGATCACGGCCGTTCAGGTCGACTATGCGCCCGGCGGAAAATCGAACGCGCATCGTCATCCCGGGATCACGATCGCTTACGTGCTTGAGGGCGAGATCGCCTCGAAGGTCGGCGATGACGCCGAGCAGACGTATGCGACCGGGCAGATGTGGATCGAAACGCCGAATCAGTTGCACGCCGTTTCGCGCAACGCGAGCGACACGAAGCCGGCGAAGCTGCTGGCGATTCTTCTCGCTGAAAAGGGCAGAGCTCTTACGACCCCAGCCTGAAATTCAAACGAAAGCCAAAGCCCGCGGTGTAGACTGTAGGCTTGCTTCGTCGCACCATGGGTCTGGTCCGGACCACCGCGATGGTGGTGGGCATCATCATCGGTGCGTCGATTTTCGTTCAGCCATCGGAAGTCAGCCGCCACGTCTCGACGATTCCCGCGATGTTCGCCGTCTGGTCCGCCGCGGGCCTCATGTCGATTGCGGGCGCTCTCGTTTCCGCGTCGCTTGCGGCCGCGTTTCCGAAGACCGGCGGAATCTACGTTTATCTGCGCGAAACCATCTCGCCCGCGGCGGGATTCCTGTGGGGCTGGGCGATGTTCTGGATCGCACATTCGGGAATCATCGCGGCGATCTCGATGGTTTTCGCGCGCTACGTCGCGGTGATCACGCCGCTTAGCGATACGGGGATCCGTGTCGTCGCGATCGCGGTGATCGTGGTGCTCTCGATCATCAATTATTTCGGTGTGCGCGCGGGCAGCACGGTGCAGACGGCGTTCACGATCGCGAAGCTGGCGGCGATCGCGGGAATTTTGATCGCGGTGGCGGTGCTTGCGCCGCCGCAGGCGCATTCGGACGCCGTCGTGAACGGGCCCCACGGAGCCCGCGAATTTATTCTCGCGATCAGCGCAGGGCTGTTCGCGTTTGGCGGCTGGCATCAGGTGACTTATGCGGCCGGAGAAACGCACAACCCGGAAAAGACGGTCCCGCGAGCGTTGCTCATCGGCATGATCATCGTGACGGCGGCTTATCTGTCGCTGAACGCCGCCTATCTTCACGTGCTTCCGCTGCAAACGGTGCTGAACTCGCAGCATGTCGCGGCCGATGCGGCGGGCGTGCTGGTGGGGAATCGCGGCGCGATCGTCGTGGCGGTGCTCGTCATCGTCTCCGCGTTTGGCGGACTCAGCGGAACGGTTCTCGCGGGACCTCGCGTTTACTACGCGGTCGCGCAGGATGGACTTGCGTGGCCCGCGATGGGCGCCGCGCATCCGCGCTTTCAGACGCCGCATATCGCGATTCTCGCGCAGATGGTGGTGGCCAGCGTTCTGGTCGCTTCAGGCACCTATCGCACGCTGTTTACGCGTGTCGTTTATACCGAGTTTCTATTCTTCGCCGTGATGACCATCGGGCTCGTGCGTCTTCGCAAACGATGGGATCTTGCGTCGATCGTTTTCCTGATCGGTTGCATCGTGGTTGTCGGCAACCAGTTCGCCGCCGACATCAAGGAGTCCTCCATCGGGTTGCTGTTTGTCGCAGCCGGATGGCCAGTCTATCTTTTCTTGAGGAAGCAAAATGCCCATCATCGACTTTCATAATCACTATTACCCGCCCGGCTATTTGAAGGCTCTGCAGGCGGGCGAGAGCGCGGTTCACGTCACCATCGACGAGCGCGGCAATCCGTTGCTGCATTATCCAGGCGACTACAACATTGCGGTCCCCGGCCAGCGCGATCTCGATGTTCGCGAAAAGATGCTGAACGATCTCGGCATCGATCTGCAGGTTTACACGATGACCACGCCGGGAACGCACGTCGAAACTCCGGCGACCGCGGCGAGGCTCGCATCGCTGGTGAATGACGAATTCGCCGAAGGCATCGCCGCGCATCCCGGTCGCTTCAGTGCGTTGGCGACGCTGCCTCTGAACGATCCCGCCGCTTCGGTGAAGGAACTGGAGCGCGCGTGCAAGCAACTCGGCCTGCGCGGCGCGATGCTGTTCAGCAACGTAAATCACGTCGCGCTGGCGGACCCGCGCTTCCTTCCGCTGTACGAACTGGCGAACGACCTGGAGGCGATCCTCTACATTCACCCGACCCATCCGCTCGGAGTCGAGGCCATGACCGATTACTGGCTGATGCCGCTGGTCGGGTTCTTGTTCGATACGACGCTTGCAGCGTCGAAGCTGGTGTTCGAAGGAATCCCCGAAAAGTTTCCGAAGATCACCTGGGTGCTGACGCATCTCGGCGGAGCGATTCCGTATCTTGCGGAACGGCTCGACCGCGGTTATCGCGCGTTCAAAGAATGTCGCGTGAACATTCAGCGTCCGCCGAGCGAGTATTTGAAGAAGTTCTACTTCGATACGGTCAACTTCAACACGGATGCGTTGAAGCTCGCGATTGCGTTCGCGGGAGCGGATCATCTGCTGGCGGGGAGCGACTACGCGCATCAGATCGGGAGTCCCCGACTGATGCTCGAAAGCCTGTGGTCGCTGGATATTTCAGAAGCCGATCGGAACGCGATCCTGGGTGGCAATGCGGCGCGCCTGCTTCGTCTGGAGTCCGCAAAGTCGGCCTGAGAATTAGTCCGCGCTCGCAACACTGCTGTTCCGGGGGGAAAATACAGACGCGCGTGCGCAGAGTAAATCTTCCGGCGCTTCTTGCAGCCGTTGGACCGCGGATCGTCGTAATCTCCTTCGTTTTCCGGACGATTTCATGTTCCAACCGGCTGACGAAGATGCCGAATCTTCGAGGTTTCAAACACGGCCGTGGCGGCCGCCGGTAGGCCCTATTTCTTTACGTTCAGGCTTAAGCGCCGCGGCGCATATCCTGAATCGAGATCGCCACCAGAGCCAGCGTCAGCCCGATCATCAGCGCGACGGACGCCCACGAGACTACGTTATAGAAGCGTGAATTGGTCCACTCTTTCATGATGCTCTTCTTGT
The DNA here is from genome assembly GCA_020073325.1 of Terriglobia bacterium. Classification (GTDB taxonomy): domain Bacteria; phylum Acidobacteriota; class Terriglobia; order Bryobacterales; family Bryobacteraceae; genus Palsa-187. The sequence continues at coordinate 12,170 of JAIQFJ010000159.1, forward strand.
TGATCAGCAGCGTCATGAAAATCAGAATGACCGGAAGCAGCACGCCGTTGATCACCTGTGAGAACAGAATCATCTTCACCAGGTCGAATCCGGGAATCAGAATCACGCCCGCGCCGACGGCGATCAGGAAGGTGTACAGCCAGTAGAACACCGGTGCTTCGTTGAAGCGCTTGTCGATCCCCGATTCAAACCCGAGGCCCTCGCAAACCGAATAAACCGTGGAGAGCGGCAGGATGCACGCCGCGAAAAACGACGCGTTGAACAGGCCGACGCTGAACAGCAGGAAGGCGTATTGTCCGAACGGCTTCAGGCCCAGGGCCGCATCCGTCGCGTCCTTGATGTCCTTCGGCCCATGCGACCAGATCGCGCCGGCGCACGCCACGATGATGAAGAACGCGACCACGTCGGTCAGGATACAGCCGAGAATCACCTCGATCCGCGACTGTGTGTATTCTTTCGCGGTGATTCCTTTTTCGACCACCGCGGCTTGCAGATAAAACTGCATCCACGGCGCGATGGACGTGCCGACCATCGCGATGATCATCGTGATGTAGGTCGGCTCAAACATCAGGACGGGCTTGACGCTGTAGATCATCGCCTGTCCCCAGTCCGGTTTGACCAGGATTCCCGAGATCACATACGTCACGTAAATCGAACAGGACACCAGGAATATTTTTTCGACGCTGCGGTAACTGCCGCGCACCACCAGAAGCCACACCGCGACGGCGCAGATCGGCACCGATATATAGCGGCTGATATGGAACAGTTCCAGGCTGCTGGCGATGCCGGCGAATTCGGAAACGATATTGGTGTAGTTGACCACCACCAGCGCGGTCATGACGAAAAACGTGGTTCGCAGGCCGAACTCTTCGCGGATCAGATCGGAAAGACCCTTGCCCGTGACCGCGCCCATGCGCGAGCACATCTCTTGCGTCACGATCAGCAGCAGGGTGATCGGGATCAGCGTCCACAGCGGCAGATAGCCCCACTTGGCGCCTGCCTGCGAATAAGTATAGATTCCGCCCGCGTCGTTATCGACGTTCGCCGTGATGAGGCCAGGACCGATGACTGCAAGAAACATCACCAGTTGATAGCGGATTCGCTTCAGCATCAGGATCCTTCATTTGTGCCTCAATACGGAAATGATGTCGTCGGCCGTAATCACGCCGGTCAGCTTGCGATCGTCGTCCACCACCGGCAGCACCAGCAGATTGTATTTATCGAAGAGTTCGGTGATGCGATCCTGCTGCTCATTCACCGGAACATCGATCATGGTTTCGCTGGCAAGGCTCGAAAGCGGCGTCGCTCCTTCATGCAGGAAAAGGCGCGCCAGCGGCACCGATCCTTTGAAATGATCGTCCGCGTCCACCAGGAAAAGCGTGTTGAGATTTTCAAGCAGCTCTTCGTTATCGCGCAACGCGGCGAGCGCATCCGCCACCGTCGCGTCTTCTTTCAGCGCGACGTACTCGGTGTTCATCATGCCGCCGGCGGTGTCTTCTTCGTATTCCAGCAGTTCCTGAACTTCGGCTTTGGGCTCGTGCTCCATCTCTTCGAGAATCTCTTCGCTGGTCTCTTGTTCGAGATCGGCGAGTACGTCGGCGGCATGATCCGGCGACATTTCCTCGACAATGTCGGCAGCCGTTTCCGTTTCCAGCGATTCGAGAATACTGGCCTGAATGTCGGGATCGA